>QIHJ01000209.1 GCA_003229065.1 Candidatus Dadabacteria bacterium | reverse complement strand
TCAGTGCGCACCCTATATGGACCTTAAGCTGCTTAGGGGCGTTCCCCAGAGCCGATAGAGCAGCGATAGTAGCTATCTCTCGTGATTTTATATCCAGTTCGGGTCTTGTGTATATATCCCCGAAAGGAAACTCCATCACAAATTTGGCCAGGTCTGGGTTTAAGCTCTGAAGCCTCTCTAAAGAGGCTTCCGCACCCGCACCCTTAATTTCCTTGAACTTTTCTACTCCCTTATCGAACCTGTTCGTATTTTTTTCGCTCATATGTATAAATTTAAGGGTTACCGTACGGGAGTCAAGGGCTTTTTACGCATATGCACAATGAAGGGCATTCTATAATACACTGTAATTATATGATATTGTTACGTATTTTGATTAATTATGTGCAATTGCAAAATAAAATAACGAAGCAAAAAAGTATGCGGATAATTTGAGTAAACGGTCTTGGTTTATTATTTCCAATGTACCTGAATAGGGTTAAAAGACTATGAAATTTTTTTAATCACCTTATTATTCCCGATGAATACGGCCGCAATATTAACTTAAGCTAACGGGTTTAATTGACATTTTCCCCACCTTATTTTAAATTTCCTCTCACATAATCCTAAAAAAGAGAGGTATTATCGATATGGACTGGGGTATGAAAAACAGAATGTCCAGAATTATCAAGCCCGAGACGGGCAAAACCGTTATGCTTGCGCTCGACCACGGGTACTTCCTCGGGCCCACTCACCGCCTTGAGGAGCCGCGTAAAACCATAGAGCCGCTACTGCCCTATGCCGACACCATAATGCTCACAAGAGGTGTGCTCCGCTCCTCGGTAGACCCCGGGTCCGCTACAAACGTGGTGCTCAGGGTATCAGGCGGCGCGAGTATCATAGGCCCCGACCTTACTGACGAAGGGCTCACCACTTCCTTTGAAGAAGCCATCAGGCTCAATGTAGCCGGTGTGGGTATTTCCGTTTTCATCGGAAGCGAGCATGAGCGTCAGACCCTTCTAAATCTTTCCGAGCTTGTGAATCAGGGCGAAAGATACGGGATCCCAGTTCTCGGCATTACCGCTGTCGGAAAAGAGCTTGAGAAAAGGGACGCTCGCTACTTGTCTTTATGCTGCAGGATATGTGCCGAGCTCGGCACGCATATTGTCAAGACATACTACTGTGATGAGTTTGAAAAAGTTACCACCACCTGTCCCGCGCCCATCGTCATTGCAGGCGGGCCCAAGCTTGAGACTGAAATGGATGTCTTGGAGATGACGCACAGCGCCATACAGCAGGGCGCAATCGGCGTGGATATGGGCAGAAACATTTGGCAGAACGATCACCCTGTAGCCATTATTAGGGCAATCCGCTCCATAGTTCACGAGGGTAATAACGCCAAACACGCCCACGACCTCTTTCTAAGCGTAAAGGACGAAGAGACGGCTAAAACCGCCAATGCCTGAGCCCGGTGATAACGTTATTCAGGATTTCCCCAAGTTTGTACGATAATCCGGTTATGAGGATAACACTATGCGTGTAGCAATGTACTATAACAACCGGGACCTACGTCTAGAGGAGCTTCCCGTTCCTGAGATCGGACCCGGCGAGATACTTATCCGGGCGTACGCAAGCGGCATCTGCGGGAGCGATTTGATGGAATGGTACAGACTTCCAAAAGCCCCTCTTGTCTTAGGCCACGAGATTGCGGGCGAGGTTGCCAGGGTAGGCCCGGGTGTCGAGAAGTTCACGGCGGGCGACCGCGTTATTGCAACCCACCACGTGCCATGCAACACGTGCTATCATTGCCTGAGAGGCAATCATTCTTCATGCCCCACTTTGAGGTCTACGCATTTTGATCCCGGAGGGTTTTCAGAGTACATACGCATCCTCGCTATAAACGTCGACCGCGGGGTGCTTAAGCTGCCTGATGAAGTAAGTTATGAAGAAGGCTCCTTCGTCGAGCCTCTGGGCTGTGTAGTAAGGGGTCAGCGTCTGGCCGGGCTTCAGATGACTGACAGCGTCTTGGTTATGGGAAGCGGTATCACAGGGCTCCTCCATATACAGCTCGCTCGCGCCCTTGGCGCCGGGCGTATAATAGCAACAGACGTAAACGACCACAGGCTCAAAGCCGCAACCGACTTCGGAGCCGACAGCTCCGTTCACGCAGATCATGATCTCGATTCCCACATCCGTGAGCTCAATTCCGGCCGACTTGCAGATTTTGTCGTGGTCTGCACGGGAGCGGAGGCCGCGATCGAGCAGGCGTTTACGCTTGTAGAGTCCGGAGGCTCCATACTATTTTTCGCCCCTTCAGGCCCCGAAACTAAAATTGAGATACCTTTTAACGATTTCTGGTGGTCGGGCGTGAAGACCCTAAGCTCCTATGCTGCATCTCCGGGAGACCTGGCACAGGCGCTCGAGCTCATCAGATCAAAACGAGTAAATGTAAAAGATATGGTCACTCACAGGCTGCCGCTAGAGGAAACCGGGCGGGGCTTCCGAATGGTCGAGGAGGCTCAGGATTCGATCAAGATCATCGTCGAGCCTCAAAAATAGATTCTTTAATCTGTTCCGGTAATACCGCGTATTATCATATTTATTATTGCCAGTACTATAGCGCCGAAAAATGCGGCCCAGAATCCCGTTACCGTAAACCCCGACAGTAAAGAAGAGGCGAACATCAACATCAGAGCGTTAATTACCAGGAGGAATATCCCGAAAGTGAGTATCGATATGGGAAACGTGATAATCTTTAGGAAGAAGCCGACAGTAGCGTTAATAAGCCCGATAACTATTGCCGTTATCAGTGCCGAGCCGAAGCTCACTACCTCAAACCCCGGTATTATGTGACCTACGATCAGTAAGCTCACAGCGCTGATCAACCAGCTTATTATCAAATATCCCATCTTATTCTCTCCCTCTATTCTATCGTCATTACATTCATATTGAAAATTGTCGTCATTGCGAGCAACGATTGTAAGCGAGCGCACAATTGGACGCCATTACCTACAAGGGAATACGCAAGTTGAGCTTATTGTACACGACTTCATCAAAGTCTAATACGCGGCAATCCCCT
>QIHJ01000157.1 GCA_003229065.1 Candidatus Dadabacteria bacterium | reverse complement strand
AGTCTGTCTGGGTGGTATCTTCTGTAGTTGCGCCTTTATCTTTTCCCGCTCCGCATGCATAGGAGTCGGATGAGAAAATAGCGAAGCTGCCAAATGCGAGGCCCAGTGCAATTGCTAATGTAAGTACTAATCTTTTCATTGATACGGCCTCCCGCTGTTAGATGCCTTAAGTGTAGCAGATGACCCGGAGTATTACCAATTTTTTTATTTAAACAACACAAATAAAGTATAAGCCTACTTATAGGTTCGTATTTATCCTATGGTTCAGGCATGTTATAGCGCATTCTGCGTCTTTTTTATGACACCCTCGTCTATCTATATGTAAGAAAAAAATTCAGGGAGGTCAGACATGAGTGAAGAAAATACCGTAAAGTGTGAATGTCAGTGTGAGAATTGCAGTTGTGGAGAGTGCCGCTGCGAGTGTAAATGTGAAAACTCAAGCTGCTGCGGATAGGTTTGAAACTATAGGGGTACACATTATAAAAAGAGTGCATATATATAGTGTGTACCCTGTTATAAGGTAGGAAAGATGAAATCGACACATGGAATGGCAAAACCTGAGATGAATGGAATTTATGAGGATTTCTCCGGCAAGATCAGAACCTATTTGATGGGGAAAGTGCGGAGCCCTCAGGATATAGACGATCTTACGCAGGAAATATTCATCAAGATTCACACGAGCCTCGGAACATTAAAAGACGAAAGAAAGCTCGCACCCTGGATTTATTCAATTGTGCGGAATTCTATAACGGATTACTATAGAAAAATAGATAAGGGAAGCAAATCATTGGATGAGAACCTTTCATATTCGGACGACAGTAATGAAGAAAAGAATATAAACGGGATTCTATACTGCCTTAAGGTATTTATAGACAGGCTGCCTGAGAAATACAGAGAACCCGTTATATTGAGCGATATAGAGGGGGTTAAGCAAAAAGATTTGGCAAAACAGATGGGGCTCTCATACACAGGGCTCAAGTCTAGAGTACAGAGAGGAAGGGAAATGATAAAGGGAATGTTCATTGAGTGCTGCGGTGTCCCGTTCGGTAAGGAAGGCAAGCTAACCGGGGATTGCCTTGACCACGAAAATTGTAAGATCTGTAACCCTCCCGCAAGCTAGAGCCGCCTATCCGGCGGGCACCTTATAATTCTCTTATATAAATACACCTATAAAAAAGCTACTTCGGCGGTATTATAATATTGCGGTATTATAATATTTAAGAGTAAAATAATTAGAGGGAGGGGTATAAAATGGTCGAACCAGTAGAAGGACTGCCTGATAATGTGCTTGGATTCAGAGGGATCGGGAGAGTAACCTCGGAGGATTATGAGACAGTATTGATACCCGCAATCGAGGCCAAATTGGCGGAGAGTAAGAAGGTGCGTTTCCTTTACTATCTCGGAGAGGAATTTGAGGGGTTTGATGCAGGGGCGATGTGGGACGATGCTAAAGTAGGACTCCGCCACATAACGGAGTGGGAGAGGATGGCAGTTGTTACGGACGTGGAGTGGATAAGGGGCTCGGTCAAAGTGTTCGGGTTCATCATGCCGGGGCACGTACGCGTATTTAAGAATGAAGAGCTCGGCAAAGCAATCGAGTGGGTGAGCGAGTAAGTCGTAACCGGTTATTCAACATCAAATTATTATTCTTAAAATAGTCCTATACTAGTCCCGCATCAAGTCTAAAACTGCCTGCGATAATTCAGACTTTACAAAATCCCCACGCCGCCATAAGATTTGATTAACCGACTTCTAAAAAGGAGCAGTCAAATGAGCAGTACCGCAAAATGGACAAAAAGTCTGAGACTTAATTTTTCCTTAAACAACGGTGCCATCACGCTCATATCTATTACCGGAGTGGAGATAAAACCCCCTCCCGGCGGCACACTTGAAGAAAAGAGCGGTTTTTCAATAAACCTGAGCTACCAGAGCGGAGAAGTTTTCTACAGCCGTACGATACATAATCCGGCAGACAAATCAGCGGAGTCTTTCGGCGAGAGTGAAAACGATCCGATTACAATAGAAACGCTTGAAAAACCAGATATGGAATTTTCAGTGCTAATACCCGACCCTGGCACAGTATTTACCGCTGAAATAGTGAACTTGCCCTACTCTCCGGAAGATGATTTTATGTCGGAAAAGGAAGTATTCAGCTTTACCATCAACCCCGATGAAGAGATCGCGCCCCCGGCTGCTGCAATAGAAAGCATGGAGGACGGTAGAGTAGCAGGCGTCCATAAGATCGTCGATCACGGAAGTGACAATGAGTGTTGGAACTTAGCGATACTTTCGGAGGGATACCGATCAGATGAGTTAGAAAAATTTAAATCAGACGTTAGTACCTTTATAAATTATATGTCGGAGTTCGCACCGTTTACTGATTTCTGGCACAGGACTAACGTATACAGGGTAGATGTGGAATCGGACGAGAGTGGAGCCGATCTGCCCGCAAACTGCGGGGGTGGAAATCCAGTTAACGTCAGGACATATTTCAACGCGACCTTTTGCGGGTCACCCGGCATTCAAAGATTACTGGTAGTCGATACAACGATCGTTAGAAGGGTATGGCAAGAGCATGTTCCACGGGCGCACGTTGCCTTGGTTATTGTAAACAGCAGTACTTACGGCGGATCGGGAGCGAGCAATATACCGGTATTTTCCACTGAATCCTCATCTAAGGATATTGGGATTCACGAGCTCGGGCACAGCTTTTTCAACCTGGCGGATGAATACCCGGGAAATGAATTGAATTTTGATCCCAGTTTATATCCGAACGTTACAAAGAATACGGCACGTGAGCAGATTGAATGGGCCGATCTGATCGACCAGAACACTCCTATCCCGACATCCGTGAATGACTGTCCGAATACCGGGGAGGCGTTCACACACTCAGTCCCTACAGGCACAGTGGGCCTCTTCGAGGGCGCGCTATATCGAAATTGCAATATATACAGAGCAGAGAATACATGCCTTATGCGCAATTTCTCTGTACCCAAGTTCTGCGCTGTTTGTGAACGTGCGATACGCCAAAAACTGCAGTCGTTACTACAGATTGAACC
>QIHJ01000380.1 GCA_003229065.1 Candidatus Dadabacteria bacterium | reverse complement strand
GATAGAGGGCGGTGTAAGCGCGCCGGCGCCTGCTTTCATCTTGGATCTAAGAGCCGAGTGCTCTATTCCAAGGAGTATCAGGAAAGCGGCAATTGCGATTATCACCGATATAGGAAGGACTTCCTGTGGATATGCCTTCTCGAAAAGGTGAAGACCCGCAGGGAGCATTATTACAAGCGCGAGCGCCAGGAATACTCCCGCCGTGAAGGCCTCGCCGTAAGGAAAACCTTCGTCGCTCCTTGCTGTCTCCCTCCTGGTTAAAGGATAAAACCCGCCTGCGACAGCCGCTCCGAGTATAACTATAAAAGAAAATATTTCAATTAAATTCATAGTCACCTATTAGTTGTGTCCCCTTGAATGAAAGACTGGCTCCTATTTTGAATTATAAGTACAGCTATTTTCACGTATTAGCATCTGGAAAGCAAGGTAAAAAGCAACCTTATAGAAATAACAATATCATATTAGATATAACGGCTGAACAAGGAATAATAGAGTGTTGTCTTTCAAGTATTGTACGGGAACTAAAAAAAGGGTATAAATAGCTTAGGGGGTCTATCACAATAATGAGCGCAAACTCTGACAACTCGAGCACTATAAGCCCTTCTGAATGGGACGAATTAAAAGGGAAACTAAAGGGCGACCTATTCTACGACCATGGTATGAGGACTCTCTATGCGACCGACGCATCTTCATACAGGATGCTGCCCATGGCTGTCGCAATGCCCAAAGACTCGGAGGACATAAGGCACATTGTTGAGTTTGCCCGGGACAACAACGTGCCCGTTACCCCGAGAGCTGCGGGCACATCGCTCTCGGGCCAGCCTATAGGGCGCGGACTTGTGGTGGACGTCGGGCGCTACATGAACAAAGTGCTCGAAGTAAATAAGGAAGATGGATGGGTAAGGCTTGAGCCCGGAGTAATAAGGAATGAGCTAAATGAGATATTAGAGCCCGATGGACTGTTCTTCGGCCCCGAGACCTCTACTCAAAACCGCGCCATGATCGGGGGCATGATGGGCAACAACTCCTGCGGCGCGAACTCTGTCGTATACCGGGACAGCCGAAAACATTTGCTCGAAGTTAAGGGCTTTCTGGCAGACGGGACGGAAGTTAGCTTCACCGAGCTTACCACGGAGGAATTTCAGGCCAAATGCGGCGGTGAGGACAGCCTCCTTGAGACAAAGGTCTACCGTCAGATAAACAATATGCTGAGGGATAAGAAAAACATAGACGCTATAAATGAAAATTTCCCGAACGAGTCCATATTCAGACGGAATACCGGTTATGCGCTCGATGTTATGTCAAAGATGGAGCCTTTCACCGAGAGAGGTGAGCCGTTTAATTTCTGTAAGCTCATAGCAGGCTCGGCAGGCACGCTCGTATTCATTTACGAGCTCAAGGTAAACGTCGAGCCCCACCCGCCCGCTTACAGCAACCTGGTCTGCATTAATTTTAAGACTCTCGACGATTCGCTCAGGGCCAATATAACTGTCTGTAAGCATAATATCACCGCTTGCGAGCTTATAGACGACTACACCATCGAGTGCGCCAGGGAAAACCCGCTTCTTAGCGACGAGCTGTTCTTCGTAAAAAACAAACCGGGTGCTGTGCTTTTGATAGAGGTTGCGCGTGATTCAGAAGAAGAGGCCCGGGCCGCTGCCGAGAAGATAATTGAAGACGTAAAGAAGACAGGGTACGGATACCATTTCCCCATCGTCGATGCCTGCGACGTCGACCACGTGTGGCACCTGAGGAACGCGGCGCTCGGGGTGGCTTCAAACGTCGAAGGAGACGAAAAACCCGCAACGAATATAGACGACTGCGCCGTGGATATACAGGACCTCCCGGAATTCATCGCCGAAGTCGACGCGCTTCTTAAGAAAAATAATTTGCACGTCATGTATTACGCCCACGCAAGCGCCGGGGAGCTGCATATTACGCCTTATTTCAATACCAAAACGGACGAGGGGAGAGAGCTTTTCAGGAGTATTACCCGAGACACGGCCGCTATTGTCAAGAAATATAAAGGGTTTCTATCCGGAGAGCACGGCACAGGGTGGCTCAGGGGTGAGTTCATAGAGTTCATGCTGGGCTCTACGATCTACGGGCTCATGAAGGAGCTGAAACATACCTGGGACCCCGAGGACATTTTTAACCCCACGACTATTGTAGACGCTCCTCAGAATAATATTAACCTCCGCTACGACGCCGACACTAAATATCCTAAATTCGATACGGTCTTTGATTGGGGGAGCGAGGGGTTCGTAGGGCACGCCGAGAGGTGTAACGGCACGGCGGAGTGCCGGAAGACCGAGCACGCAGGAGGTACTATGTGCCCTTCCTATATGGCTACACGTGATGAGAGACACGTAACCCGCGCGCGCGCCAACATGCTCCGGGAGATATTCACCCGCTCAACAAACGGCGTCGACCCTTTTGAGAGTGAGGAAATACATGAGGTCCTTGACCTCTGCTTATCGTGTAAGGGCTGTAAATCCGAGTGTCCTTCAGATGTTGACATAGCGAAGCTAAAGGCCGAGTTCTTTCAGCAGTACTACGACAAGCACGGCGTCCCGATGCGCTCACGGATGATTGCGAACTTCAATAAATTCGCCAAGCTGAACTCCGTCTTCCCCCAGGCCTACAACTTTATGTTCTCAAACTCCGTCACCGCGCCTATAATTAAAAAACTCACCGGTTTTGCGCTCAAGCGCTCCGTCCCTCCCCTGTCGATTCAGACAGTAAGGGACTGGTACAAAAAAAATAAAGACTCACTACAATCAGGCAAAAACGGCAAGGTATACGTATTCTGCGACGAGTTCACCAACTATCTGGACGCCGAGATCGGCATCACAATGATAAAGTTACTCGACAAGCTCGGCTACTATACCGAAGTCATCGATCACGACGAGAGCGGCCGCGCCCATATTTCTAAAGGGCTTATACGAGAGGCCAAGGTTATTGCGAATAACAACCTCCGTATTTTCAAAGACCTGATTACCGAGGACACTCCCCTTGTGGGCATCGAGCCCTCCGCGGTGCTGAGCTTCAGGGACGAATACCCTGACTTTGCCGACCCGGACGTAAAAGATGCGTCAAAGAGTATAGCCGGAAACGTATATCTCCTGGACGAGTTCATATCAAGGGAGATCGATAAGGGGAATATAACAGCCGATAGCTTCAACAAGGAAGAGAAAAAGCTGATATTCCACGGACACTGCCAACAAAAAGCGCTTTCCACTTTAGACCACTCAAAGAAGATGATGTCCATCCCCGAGAACTACAGCGTTGATCTAATTCCATCGGGCTGCTGCGGTATGGCGGGGTCTTTCGGGTATGAGAGCGAGCATTTCGATGTATCGATGAAAGTTGGCGAGCTTGTGCTGCTGCCTACTGTGAGGAAACACGGAGAGGACGTGATTGTGGTCGCACCCGGCACAAGCTGCCGCCACCAGATAAAAGACGGCGCCCACCGCAGAGCCTACCACCCTGCCGAAGTGCTGTGGGACGC
>QIHJ01000177.1 GCA_003229065.1 Candidatus Dadabacteria bacterium | reverse complement strand
TTCGGTACTAGCCGCATTTTCCAATCAGATATTATTGCCGCAATTATAATCACCCCTTCCATCCAGGCAAAGGGCTCCCCTATACAGCGCCTCGGACCTCCGCCGAAAGGAAAGTAGGCGAATTTCGGAAGCGCTGCCTCAAATTCAGAAGTCCATCTGTCCGGGTCGAACCTAAGAGGCTCCTTATAGAATCGCGGGTCCCGGTGCACTACGTACTGGCTCATGAATATATCCGTACCCGCTGCTACGAAGTATCCCTCGACCGTATAGTCCTCTATAGCTCTTCTGACCACTGCCCATGCGGGCGGATAGAGCCTTAAGGCCTCCTTAAATACCTTCTGTGTGTATGAGAGTTTTCCCAGGTCATCGAGTGCCGGTACTCTCCCGTCCAAAACGCTCACAATCTCCTCGTGCATTTTCCTTTCAACCTCAGGGTGCTGAGAGATAAGATAAAAAGTCCACGTAAGAGAATTAGCCGTGCTTTCCTGTCCCGCCAAAAATAGCGTAAGCGCCTCGTCTCTAACCTGCTTGTCACTCATTGCAGATCCATTGCCATTACTATCCTCTCCGTCACTTTCCTGAGCCTCAAGCAGCATTGTTAGCAAATCTTCCCTCCCCGTACCCCCGCTGCGTCTCTCCTCTATCAATCCATAGATAATATTGTCCAGGTGCTCGATTGCGTCGTTACATTTTTTGTTCCCCGGAAGCGGCAGCTTGTCCAGGTACTCCGAGTACGGAAATAAAAGACGGGGGAATAGGCTCACCAGGTTTGTGAGCGACTTCCCGATCTCGTCTGACTCAGACTCCACGTCTGCGTCAAATAGGGTCTTACTTACAATCGCAAGCGTAAGACGCATCATTTCTTTATGAATATCCAGCACCCCTCCGTTTTCCCACGCAGTTGTTAAGTGCTGCGAATACGCTGCCATCGTATCACCGTAACCGCGTATCCTCTTCTGATGAAATATGGGCTGAATTATTTTTCTCTGTTTAATGTGGGGTTTGCCTTCGTTAGTCAGGAGCCCCTCCCCGAGCACTATCTTCGCTCTCTGAAGAGCCCTGCTTTTAGTAAAGTTTCGGTTATGAGTGATCAGCACGTCCTTTATATGCTCGGGGTTGCTAAGCAGATACATCTTACGCGAGCCGAGCTTGTAGTACGCAATATCCCCGTACCTCTCCTTTACTCTTAATAGAAAACCGAGCATATCTCTGAAATAGTCAAACATTGAGCCCGCAAACGGCAGACCTTTAGGGCCCGGTGGGAAAAACGGCTCCTTCTCTCTGTAATCTCTGTATGCGGTTTCCATAACTATTTGAAGAATAGGTAAAGCACAGTTGTGTGTCAACCGGGGTTCTAAGTAATTTTCACTGTAATTACAAGCGGTAACCCAAAAATCCTGCTCGGTTTCTTAGATCAGAGTTTATTCTCCACCCTAAAAAAAGACTGTGAGTATTGAAGTAAAAGCGGCATCTAGTGTAAATTATAGTGATGGCCGAATCAGATACGCAAGATAACAATTCGCTCAGGCGGATATTAAAAGAATACAAGACAATCGCGGTTGTAGGTCTCTCGAGCAACTGGAACAGGCCCAGCCGCTTTGCCGCAAAGTATATGAAGGGACACGGGTATAACATTATCCCGGTCAATCCTTCGCAAAATGAAATACTGGGTGAAATATGCTACCCTAGTCTCCTTGATATTCCCGAGCCTGTGGATATCGTGGATATTTTCAGACGAGCTCAGGATGTTCTTCCGATCGTTGAAGACGCCATTACAATCGGGGCCAAAGTTATCTGGATGCAGCTCGGGGTTATAAATCAGGAGGCTGCGGACAGGGCAAGGCAGTCCGGGCTTCAGGTAGTTATGGACCGGTGTGTTAAGATAGAGCACGGCAGACTGTTTGGGGGGATTAATTATCTGGGTGTAAACAGGCGGCTGATATCGTCAAAAAAATTGTGAATACTGAGTTTCCAGGAGGGATACATTATGTCAGAGAGAGAATTTGGATTCGATACGCAGTGTGTTCATGCAGGACAGCTGCCCGACCCTACAACAGGGTCCCGCGCGGTGCCGATTCATCAGACAACGGCATACGTCTTCGATAGCGCCGATCATGCGGCCAGTCTTTTTAATCTTGAAGCGTTCGGGAACATTTATACGCGTATAATGAACCCCACAAACGCCGTATTCGAAGAAAGGATGGCGGCGCTTGAAGGGGGCACGGCAGCGCTTGCTCTTAGCTCCGGAATGGCGGCTCAAATGACCTCGATCCTGAATATTATGCAAACGGGCCACGAGATAGTTTCTTCAAGCACGCTTTACGGGGGTACGTACACTCAGTTCGACGTGAACCTAAGGGACCTCGGAATAAACGTCACATTTGTCGATCCCGAGGACCCCGAGAACTTTAAAAAAGCGATAACCGACAAAACGAGAGCCCTTTACGCCGAGACCATCGGTAACCCGCTCGGCAATATCCTCGATATCGAAGCAGTTTCAAACATAGCGCGCGAAGCGGGTATCCCTTTAATCATAGATAATACTTTTGCTACACCCTACCTGTGCAAGCCCATTGATTACGGTGCGGACATCGTTGTAAACTCGGCTACCAAATTCATATGCGGCCACGGGACCTCCATAGGAGGGGTAGTAGTAGAGTCGGGCAATTTCCCGTGGGATAACGGCAAATTCCCCTGTATGACTGAGCCTTCAAAAGGTTATCACGGTATAAAGTTTTACGAGACCTTCGGCAACTTTGCCTACTCGGTCAGGGCCAGGGTCGAAATACTCAGAACCCACGGCCAGGCGCTCAGCCCGTTTAATTCGTTTTTGTTCTTACAGGGTTTGGAGACGCTGCCTCTGAGGATGGACAGGCATTGTTATAATGCAATAGAAGTTGCCAAGTTCCTAAATGACCACCCGTCCGTGACATGGGTTCACTATTCCGGTCTTCCCGATAGCCCTTACAACGAGCTGGCCAAAAAGTATCTTCCCAAGGGCCCGGGATCGGTCTTTACTTTCGGAGTTAAAGGAGGGACGGATGCCGGCAAGAAACTTATCGACAGCGTCGAGTTATTCAGCCACC
>QIHJ01000256.1 GCA_003229065.1 Candidatus Dadabacteria bacterium | reverse complement strand
CTCAATATTATCCATCGGAATTATGTGCTTTAGCTCTTTAATGTCTGTGGCTGCGGAGCCTATAGACTCTAAGAAATTGTCCGAGGCAATTATTGCCTTGGCAGAGGAAAAGGAGAGAATAAATTTGTGGCTGTAAATATTAGCTCTTGCGTCGAGCGGAACGGCTACAGCGCCGATCCAGGATACGGCGAAGAACGAAATCGCCCATTCGGGCTTATTTTCTCCCAATACTGCAATGTGGTCTCCCTTGCCTAGTCCCAGCCCCTTTAGGTGCGAAGCCACTTTCGTAATATACTCAAGTACCTCTTCGTATGTAAGCTCGTAAATAGTGTCGTTTCTGGGAATTAGATAACAGAGATTCTTGGCGTGGCGTTTGGCGCTTGCCTCTATCATTTCCGCAAGTGTACGGAAACCCGGGTTCTCCTTAGAAGTCGGGATTTTTCTAACAGGTTTTGTTAGTTTCTTCATATTGAAAACGCTCCATGCTTTCTTGGGTTAGAGCACTCAAACCGTCATCTGACAAGCCGATATTCAATTATAGTAGGTCTGCTAATTATATGAAAGTGCTAATCTCATGAAGTGTCTTAACTATATAGGCGGGCTCGGGAACAAGGTCGTTCTCCGGCTCATGCTTCCTGTTTATCCATACGCTGTCCATTCCGACTGCTCTTGAGCCTTTTATATCGGCTTCAAAATTATCCCCTATAAATAGGGCATCGCCCGGGTCTGTCCCAAGCTCGGACAGCGACTTTTTGAATATTATATCCTTGGGTTTCCTCCAGCCCACATCTTCAGAGATAACAATAGACTCGAAGAGCTCTCCGATTCCGAGTTTGTCGATCAGAGAGCGCGCTGTGGGCGCGTAGTCAAAATTAGATACAATAGCCATCCGGTAGCCTTTAGCATTTGCGTACAAGAGTGTTTCTTTGTTGGCCTCTGGTAATTCTACGCAGCTCATAAGCCCATTCATGTGGGCTTCTACCATATTATCTTCAAGCGTGCTTGTATTCTTGTCCGGAGTAATGCCCATATTTCCGAGCATCAATTTAAATCTTTCCCGATTCGGGAATTCTCTAAACTCCTTTTTTTTCATCTCCTGAAAGAGGTGGTAGCTATCAATAAAATGGGGATAGAACTCATCAAACGAGTAATTCGGGTAGTAATCCTTAAAAACTGTGAAAACCTCTTTGCCGGTAGTTCTCGATCTGATTCCGTTTTTATCTACGTAAGGTAGGTGTTGAAAATTGAAATTAACAATCGTATCGAACAGATCGAAAATGAGAGTACTATATTTCTTCATATTTATTTGTCCGAGCAGGTCCGGGACTCTTTCGATGGAGCGTAAATTTCTTCTGTAGGGGTTCTGAAATTAATCTCTATGTGCGCTGCGTGCTCTCTCTAAAATAACCTCAATAATTTTGTCGTGAAGCCCCAGTGGCTCCGATACGGTATATGAGACCCCTGGGTGCGAAGAAGCGGCGCCACTGACCATCCTTGGTATGTCCTGGGTGGAGTGTCTTCCCGGGGCAAGGAAATAGGGATGAACCACTACTTCCTCGGCGCCCATAGAGACACAATCATCAAATGCCTGTGAGATTGTGGGCTCTGCAAGCTCCATATGGCAGTGAGTCACAATATCGAACCCTGTGCCCGGAGTCTCCTTCATACGCTCCGAAATTTTTTGGAGCAGCTCGTTTGCTTGCGAGACCGTGCTTCCGTGGTCTACCAGTATTAAAGCTCTTTTTTTCATAGTTATTGCTGCCCCCGATCGGGCTTCGCGCTTTGGCCCGTGCTTGAGCAAATAATATAGGAAATTCCACTCGGGATAAATAATCCGGGGAATTATAAGCCTTATCTCAGTACTGAGCGTTAAGTCTTATCGACTCGAGCACAATTTCAGCGCTCCGGTAAAATTCTTCCATAATCAGGTATTCGTTTACCGTATGGAGCTCATACATACCGGTGCCGAGGTTTACGCATTCTATCCCCATCTTGTTAAAATAGTTAGCGTCACAGCCGCCGCCGCTTGTATGGTGTACTATATTGTGTCCGAGGTTGGAAACGGCTCTTACCACCAGGCTTGCCGGCAGGGACTCTCCGCCAACGTCCATTTTGTCGTAGCTCCTTACTATGCACTCTTCTAATTTAGCCGTAAAAGTCTGCCCCTCAATACTCAGGTCGTCCTCAATAGTTACTTCGCGTGCTGAAACGGCGTCGTGGAAGCACTTTCTCATGTGGTCCACCTGCTCCTTGAGCGTCTGCTCGCTATGGCTCCTGGCTTCGCCTACTACACGAACAAGATTCGGGACAATGTTTGTAGCCCGGCCTCCCTGTACGATACCTATATTGGCGGTAGTGATCTCATCGATTCTTCCGAGCCTCATGTTGGATATGGCCTCGCTTGCAATCTCGATTGCGCTTATGCCGTTCTCAGGGCAAAGTCCGGCGTGCGCCTCTAGGCCGTGCACCGTGAACTCAAGCTTATCTGCCGAAGGGCAGCGTAGCACCAGGCGCGCAGGTGTGCTGCTGTCGAGCACTATACCGTGTTTGGCTCTGAACTTAGAGATATCGATATGCTTTGCACCTAGAAGACCGATCTCCTCGCATATGGTAAAGGCAATCTCTATGTCTCCGTGCGGAACCTCTTTTTCTTTGAGGGTTCTTAGCACTTCTGTAATTACGGAAACCCCGCTCTTGTCGTCGCTCCCGAGTATGGTGGTGCCGTCGCTCTTCATTATGCCGTCTTCAACTCTTGGCAGTATGCCTTCACCCGGTCCGACGGTATCCATATGAGCTGAAAGGAAGAACGGAGCCGCGTCCGCTTTGTTGCCGGGCATACGGACTATCAGGTTGCCAACGTTACCGTTTAGCGTCTCGCCCGCGTCGTCGTAATAGCATTCTGCCCCGAGTGAAGTCATTTCGGCTTCGAGCTTAAGCGCAACTTCCTTTTCTTGTTTTGACAGGCTGTCAATTTTAATCAGGTCCATGACGTGCTCTGTCATGCGTTCTTTCTCTATCATTCGGTACACCCTTCAAATTCAGGATTGGTCATTATCTGAGAATACTGTCCTATCACGGTTATTATAACT
>QIHJ01000073.1 GCA_003229065.1 Candidatus Dadabacteria bacterium | reverse complement strand
GCTATGCTTAAAGTTGTAAATTTTGATATGGTCATGTGTCCTCCTCCTAGAGTGACAAAATACTATTTAGATTATAACGTAAATTATCATTATTGATGAGTACAGTCAATCTGTAGCGCACCCCTTTTGTCAAGCTCGGTTTAAGTTGGAATGATGAATATTAAGACGATACAGAAGAGGGGGACCGAAGCTTCCCTTTTTCTTAAACCCGTTCATACTTCGACAGGCTCTGCACGAACGGGCTCTATATCGTTTCTAAGCAGCTGCCTTCCTTCTTCGGGTAGCCGTAAAACCCACTATTCCTAAGAATGGAAGCCATAGTTATTGACCAGACTCAGATGAGGTTGACTCATCTTTTTTAAATCCTGAACAAAAGCCTGTATCAATATCACATTTTTCACCCTCAAGGAACGTCCCTTTCAATTTACTACCTGCGCATCCATCAGGTGAGGATGGGTATAGACACCCCGGTTCTTTGTCCACAAAAAACTGGCAACAACCTGATATGTGTTCTCCTTCATCCGCTTGAACTTTATTGGGTAATGCTAAAAACAGGAAACTAAAAACAATAAATCCAACAAATAATATTGATATACTCTTTTTCATTTCCCTCCTCCTCTTGTTAGATGATATCCAATGCTATCATGAATGCAGATTCCTATCAATAATCTTTGAACATACAGAAAAGCGTCAAGAGATAAAGTTATGTGTGTAATATAATAGCTTTGCACTGCACCCCTTTTGTCGAGCTGTATACTAATTGTTGGATATCAGGAAATGGCCGAATGCTCAACCACTGAGCTGAATTTCTTAAGTACTTCTTCCAATAAATCCGGATATTCGGAAAGCTCGGGGTCGGCTCGAACAAGGGCAAATGCATCCTCCCTTGCCTCTCCAAGTATTCTTGTGTCTCTAATAAGATTTGCGAACATGAACTGCGGGAGACCGGACTGTTTGGTGCCGAGGAAGTCCCCTGGGCCGCGTATCAATAAATCGGCTTCTGAAATCATAAACCCGTCCGTGGTCTCTTCCATAATGCTGAGACGCTTCTCGGCATCCTCCGAGCGCTTGAACCCGGAAAGGAGAATGCATATTGAGTCGTGCTCTCCCCTTCCGATCCTGCCCCTAAGCTGATGGAGCTGTGTAAGCCCGAAGCGCCCTGCGTTCTCAACTACCATTACAGAGGCGTTGGAAACGTCTACCCCTACCTCTATCACCGTTGTCGATACGAGTATCTGTATGTGGTTTGATATAAACCTCTTCATCACGGCCTCTTTCTCGTCCGTCCTCATCCTCCCGTGGAGTAGCCCTACTTTATACTCCGGGAATACGTCGTTACTCAGCTCCTCGGCCATTTGAGTGGCGTATTTCAGGTCCTTAAAATCCGGGTTCTCGGATTCCTCTATCATTGGGTAAACTACGTAGGCCTGTCTTCCCTTATTAATCTCTTTCCTTACGGTTTCATAAGCTTTTTCACGCGATCCCTTGTGGTCATAGTAGAGTTTTGTTTTAATTTTCTTTCGGCCCGGAGGGAGCTCGTCCAGAACCGACACGTCGAGGTCGCCGTAAACCGTAAGGGCAAGAGTGCGCGGAATGGGGGTTGCCGTCATGACGAGCACATCGGGGTTAGAGCCTTTACCCATGAGCTCGGCCCTCTGCATTACGCCGAAGCGGTGCTGCTCGTCTATGACTACTAGTCCCAGATTCTTAAAGTCCACTTGTTCTTGAAGGAGCGCATGAGTGCCTACTGCGATCTGCGCCTCGCCTGACCGAAGGGCTTTATAGTAAGTGTTTTTCTCACTCTTACCGAGACCGCTCTTTAAAAACACTACGCGCATGCCCATAGCTTTTACATAGCCCATCAGGGAAGCCAGGTGCTGCTCGGCAAGAATCTCGGTAGGAGCCATAAAGACAGCCTGGTAGCCGCACTCCACGGCTTTTAATATAGAAAGCACAGCAACGATGGTTTTCCCGCTCCCGACGTCTCCCTGAAGGAGCCTGTTCATCGGTCTTTCTCTTCGCATATCGTTTTCGATTTCGGAGACCGCTCTTTTCTGCGCCCCCGTAAGCTCAAATGTGAGACGTGTTAGGAGCTTTGTCGTGAGCTCCCCTGTGGGTGAAAAGGAGATTCCCGGAAGCCTTGCGACATCGCGCTTTTTGAGCGCAAGGCCAAGCTCCGTAAAAAAGAGCTCAGTGTACGCGAGCGTCTTATGCGGCAGGGAGCGGTACACGGAGTCCGTATCCGCCGTGTCCACCACCTGCTCACCCTGTGCCGGAAAATGGACTCTCTCAAGCGCGCTTTCAAAACAGAGAAGCCCTCTTTGTGTCTTAATGTATTCCGGGAGAAAGGATTTGAGCACCGGACAGTAAGTGTCCACTACGGATTTCATGATACTTCTCATCCGCCTTTGCCCGATACCCTCGGTTAAAGGGTAAATGGGGACAATACGGTTAAAATGGACGTTGTCATGGTCTATATCCTCCCCTTTATCTATAACCTCTATATCCTCAGTCCTCGGATGTACTACCTGAAGCGCGTCCCTATACCCGAACGACACCTCGGCAGTGAGTATTACAGACGCCCCTTTCTTGTAGGTTGCCCTGAGATACTTCTCACTGAACTTAAACCATACGAGCGTAACCATCCCCGTGCCGTCAGATACGACTACCTGATACATGGCGCCCCTCCTTGTACGTATCCTGCCCGAGACCATTATCTCGCCCATAAATGTCTCGCGCTCCCCGGAAACGAGCTTGGACATACTCTTTACAGTGGTTCGGTCCTCATACTTTCTCGGGAAATAATAGAGCGCGTTCTCGATACTCCCTATACCCTTTTTCTTAAGCACCGATGCTATCCTGGGGCCTACTCCCTTTACGTACTGTATCGAAATTGCAGACAAATCCTCCCCTCTTTGCAAATCATCCGTACTCATTCGCGGAGAGCGTTGAGAAGTATCTTGAGGTTCTTGCTCCTCTGTGGGTTTAGACGTTTCAGTCTCCCCGGGTCCCTCTTTGGCCGCGTCCCGCATCATAACCTGTATATCTTTGAGAGCCCTTTTTATAAGGCTCTTCTTATCTTTATCTCTGA
>QIHJ01000390.1 GCA_003229065.1 Candidatus Dadabacteria bacterium | reverse complement strand
CTCGTTATCGTGGATACGAAAATAGCCGCAGAGGCGCCGTTCCGGTTCATAGTCTCGGGACTGGGCGACGCTATGGCTACATGGTATGAAGCGCGCACCTGCTTTCAGAATCCAAAGGGCCGGTCTCTCCTTGGAACCCGACCGACCATGGCAGCGGTTGCAATTGCAGAGCTATGCGCCGATACACTTTATGAGTATGCACCAAAGGCAATCGAAGCTGTTAAAAAAGATGAGGTAAACGATGCGGTGGAAAGAGTGGTCGAAGCCAATATACTGCTGAGCGGGCTTGGCTTTGAGAGCTGCGGCGTGGCAGCCGCTCACGCCATCGGGCAGAGCCTGACTGTAATGCCCGAAATACATAAAAATTACATGCACGGCGAGATGGTGGCGTTCGGCCTAGTTGCACACCTGATACTCGAGGACAAAATGGACGAGGCCGAAAAAGTGACTACCTTCTTCGCAAACGTGGGGCTACCGGTACACCTGGGACAGTTCGGTCTGGATCCCGGGCGCGATATGGATATTATAAAGAAGTTCCCGCCCGCAGCGCTCGATATCCCGCCCATTTATAACGAGCCTTTTGAGATTACGGAAGAGCTGATACTGGACACAATTCTTAAGGCACATGAGTACGGACTTAAGATTACAGAGTCTGCCGGAGACGCTGCCTATAGGGAGATACACGGTTAGACCGCGGTTTACGTCCTTCTCTTCCCCGCAATATAGAATATCCCGAACCCCGATCTCATATTTTGCCTTTTATTTTCTCTCCCCTACGTGGGAACAAGTGCGAACGAGTGAGCATTTGGACTCCTTTGAACAAAGCTACGAGAGTTACTAAAGTACTGAACGGAACTAACTGAAATCAAAATAATTTCGAGCAAGCAACAGTTCTGAGCGAGTGAAGAGCGGGTCTTCGCTCAGTAAATGCAACAATGTAGCCGATCATTAGGAAAATTAACTGAAACCAATACAAACAGCTCTACACTCATCAAGGCCTCATAAGTAATTAAATTTTAGGAATCAGTATTAGAACCCACAATAATTAAAGGTAGGAGGATATACATTAACCCGTGCACAAGGAGCTTGCTCTCCCCTAACTGTCACACCGAGCGCGCACACTAAACCCGGATATGGCGCGGAACAGAGCGCTATATTGCAGAGTCTCCGGCGTTAAGGTAAATTAAAGTTACCACTCAGAAATATTCACGATCATAACCATGTCCCCGTAGCTCAGCAGGATAGAGCGCAGGATTCCTAATCCTGAGGCCAGAGGTTCGAATCCTCTCGGGGACGCCATTTTATTCAATATTTTCAGCATGTTACACCAATCCTTAAAATCGCGAATAAGCTTTTATCAAAGAATACTCAAAGAATGAATTGTAATTCAACGATTTTTTGTGCTCATCGCAACTAAGTAACCCGAAAATTTTGCTTTATGGACAGGGTATTACGAAACATTAATTTTAATCAATTCAGTTCTTGAGGTAGAGCACAAGGTTAATAGTCCTGAGGCCGGTGGATTTAATCTAGTCGGGGATGCCACTTAATCTTATCAATAAGCCACGCCGATATCCTAATACATGATTAAACTTCATTCACGGCTAAGATACGGAACTAGGAGCGTCATCTTTTCCATATCAACTACAAGTTGAAGTGGATAAAGATACCCTGCCCCCCTTTTGTCAAGCTAGGTTTAAGTTGGAATAATAAATAATGTAAACGCTTCACCATTCTATAGGAGAATATTATTTATTTTGATTTAACTTATGTCCCGGGCCCGCTCCCGGTCATTACAATGTCGATAAACAGCGACGCCGCTTCAACTGTTTCAGGAACCTTACCTTCCAGCACAACCACTTTGAAAACTACAGAACCGTTTTTCCGCCCCACATATGTTACGCCACACATTTGCTTCTCATATTGTCATGTCTGGAGGCTACGAACATACTGAGCTGTTGTCGCGGCATCCTGATACTACAAATACGAAAAAACGATCGCAAGAATAGAAACGAGCGGCAAGGCTGTAATAATACGGCTAATTCGGGTCTTTTTCCTGAAAGCCAGGATACAAAGGCGATAAGCAAAGCTGAGAGCGCTATTTTAACAACGGCAAAAGTCATATATCTTCCTTAATCTATTTTGCTTTCTTAAGAAACGACCCTCTGGGAAACCATTTATACAGCGCCGGAAGTACCAGCAATGTGAGGATTGTTGAGGATATAATCCCGCCGATCACAACCGTGGCCAGCGGCCTTTGGACTTCCGAGCCTGCACCGACATTAAACGCCATTGGTACAAAACCAAGGCTTGCCACAAGGGCGGTCATGAGAACTGGACGCAAACGTGTTAATGCGCCTTCTATGATAGCCTCGTCCAACGTTTTGCCTTTAGCTTCCAAGTCCCGTATAAAAGAGAGCATCACGACGCCGTTCAACACTGCAACACCGGACAGGGCGATAAAGCCAACTCCCGCAGAAATCGACAAAGGAATATCGCGCAGTATCAGGGCGGCAATGCCGCCTGTGAGTGCCAGCGGCACGCCGGAAAAGACCAGCAATGCCGCCCTTGTCGAATTGAACGCCATGAACAGCAGTCCAAAAATCAAGAGCAAGGCCGCAGGCACAACTATCATCAGGCGTTGCCGCGCTGAAATTAGTTGTTCAAATGTACCACCATAATCCACCCAATATCCGGGCGGAACATCGATCTTCTCCCGCACGGCCTGCTGAACATCTTTAACAAAGCTACCCAAATCACGACCTCGCACATTGGCGGTTACAAAGATACGCCGTTTGCCGTTTTCACGGCTGATTTGGGCATGTCCGTATGCGATATTCAAATCAGCCACTTCCTTTAAAGGTACATAATCCGGCGTTTTATCCACGCCGTCCTGTTTTGCGCTCCGCAAAGGAATGGGTAGCATTTCAAGGCTCTTAATGTCTGTACGCAAATACTCGGGTAGCCGTACAACAAGATCAAAGCGGCGATCGCCTTCAAAAATATGCCCGGCCAAGCGCCCAGCCACTGCAATCTGCACGACATCCTGCACGTCCGAAATATTCAGGCCGTAGAGATCAAGCCGCTTTCTGTCTGGGATAAT
>QIHJ01000289.1 GCA_003229065.1 Candidatus Dadabacteria bacterium | reverse complement strand
CCGAGAGAAGCGTGCGAGCCTCTTCAGGTGCCTTGAATGTAAGCTGTATCAATCTACTCAAATTATTTGCCTCTTTGGTGCTATGAAATAGACATCCGCCCAATAATACTAACTGTAATTACCAAAACATCTATTGGCACATAAATTTAATCCGGTACGCAATAACGCTTATTTTATATAGTATTCAAGCCTATTACGGAGCTTTTAGGGTTTTACAGTAATCGCCATAGATGATATAATTCCACCACATGAATAACGGACAACGCGAGCACTACAGAGACATTCTGATCAAGAAACTAGCCGCCCTCCTGGGTATCGCAGAGGATACGGTAAGCAGCTTGAACCGGGGGGACGGGACCTTTCCCGACCCGATTGACAGGGCACTCAACGAATCCAACAGAACTATAGAGCTCAGAAAACGAGACAGGGAAAGAAAGCTCATCAAGAAGATTCAGAAAGCTATTAAGAGGACAGAAGACGGCAGCTACGGCATATGCGAGGTTTGCGATGAAGAGATTACAAAAGACAGACTCGAAGTAAGACCCGAAACCACCCTTTGTATCAGCTGTAAGGAAGAGCAGGAACAAGTGGAGAAGCAGTTTGGGTTATAAGAACCAGACTATAAATAGATCCAGCAAACGAATAAATCAAAAGAAATATTACTAACGGTTTTATGACATCAACGGATAGCGAAGTTTTCATTGCGTTCATCCGCGGAATTAACGTCGGCGGCCACCGCATAATCAAAATGAATGATCTGAAACACCTGCATCAAGCAATGGACCACGGCAAAGTAGCCACATATTAACAGTCCGGGAACGTTATCTTTGAATGACCTGATGATCTATGATGGACCTGAAAAAAAGCAAATAATCGGTAATGTCTTGTATGTCTACTATACAATGGGATCCGGCCGGTCAAAGTTCAAGCTCCGATTTATTGAAAATACCCTTTAAAGTTAGGGGTACCGCTAGAAACTGGAATACAACCACTAAACTTCTTGATCTGGCAGTAAAATATTCTTAACTTCAGTTACTCCCGCCAAACACATACCCGTCGAAGAAATCGGCGTCCGATTCCTTAACGATAAGCCATTTATCCCCGATCTTCTCAATAGCAATCTTCTCACTCATCTTGAATACGCTTTTGCTATCGTTGATAGAGGCTCGGACCTCGGTTATCTGAAACACATCGGCCTTATTGTCTTTCATATATATGCTTCTGTTCGTATGAGAAATTTGAAGGTCATCGAATAGAGAGACGTTAGTCAGAAAACTCTTCTTCATATCTTCAAGAGTAAGAGTGTGACCGTCCCTCTCCTCGCTGTAATCTGGGGATATCAGCGTCAGATACGACTCGACGTCCTTTGCTTCCAGAGCTTGTTGTCTCTTCAGTAAAAGATCGTCTACCTCTTTATTCTGGGAGTTTCCGCAAGCGAGCAGAATTACCAGGGGAATTATCGATATATAAGAGAGCAATCTCATCCTTGTTGAGGCACTTCTTCAATGACTTCTTCTTGAATTTCATCTATTTGCTCTTCCTCTGGAGGCGGGGCGGATTTGCCCTCTATATCGTTTAAAATTGAGGAAGCTTTACCCGAGTATTTCTGGTCTGGGTATTCCTGTACAAGCCGGCTGAGTGTATTTCTTGCAAGCTCATATCGCTCAGACTTTGCATAAGCTCTGCCCAATAGATAAAGGGCTTCCTGATACTTATTGCTGTTCGGATACTCTGAAACGACTACGATATAGCGGCTTGCTGCTGCATTGTAGTTCTTGCGCTTATTATAAAAATTGCCGATCATAATCTCCCTCTTGGCCAGTCTGTCACGGCATTTCTGCATCCGCTGCTCCGCATCAGGAACAAGTGGGGAACCCGGATATTCATCTACAAAGAACGTAAACCACTCAAGGGCTTCACGTGTGAATGTAGGATCTCTGTCGGGGCTACTTATCTCTTTATAAAAGGAGAGGCCGAGTCGATAAGTGGCATAGGCGGCCTCCTTGTGCCCCGGGTGGCGCTTTAAGAATTCCTCGTACTCAATCGCCGCTGTCTCATACTCTCCTCTTTCAAAATACGTATCCGCTGTTCTGAGCTCCGCCAGAGTTGCGTAGGAGCTATATGTGTAGCGTAGCTGTACCTCCTTAAAGAGCTTAAATATAGTATCGAAATCCCTTCCCCCGAATATCCACGGGAAACCCCTGTTCTGTCCCTGGAGCTCTTCCACAGCAGCCTCGTAGAGCTGCTCATCATTCATGTCTTTAGGGACTTTTTTAGAACCGCAGCTGACGACAAAGAGCATAGAAAACGTAAGCAATAAAAATACGGACAATTTATTTTCGGCAATCACTCTATTCATGAAGTCTATAGTATTTGGATAAAAATTTATGTGTCAAGTAATGACGGCCGGGCTTTTAGTTACAGGCCCCGGTTTAGGACACCCATGGGTACAAAAAAAAGACGCCCCATGGCTAAATACACATGAGGCGCCCGCTCTTTTTTGAGTACTCACAAATTCAGATTACTTAAGGGTCAGGGTATATTCTGAACTATCTTATTCGTAATCTCGCATACATCTGTTTCAACACGTGCCTGAACATGTACTGTCTTTCCCTCAAAGCTGCTGCCCAGATTGACGTTCAACGTAGCTGTACCGCCCGCGTCCGCAGTTGCAGCACCTAAATCCTTGGGCCTCTTCAAATTAAGTATCTCACCTTGACATACCGAACCCGGAATAACTTTCGTACCGTTCTTAAAGGAGTATTTGAACCTAACATTCGCTCCCGCAGGCGCTCCTGTTACTATAATGGTATTGCTGCCTGTTGTGCCCGGATTAAACTCGGCAAGTACCGCTCCACCCCCCGGAGGAGGAGGCGGTGGTGGAGTTGGCGTAGGCGGTGGAGGAGTTGGCGGAGGTCCGCCGCCCAGGGCTTCCTGAACCGCCTGGTCGGCGTTAACTCTGCCGTCACCGAAGAAATAAGAATCCCCTATATTATCTGCGGTAGTTCTTAGAATCTGATCAACTTCGGCGTTAGACAAGCTAGGGTTTGCAGACCATATAAGCCCTGCTACACCAGCTACATTGGGAGCCGAAAACGATGTGCC
>QIHJ01000117.1 GCA_003229065.1 Candidatus Dadabacteria bacterium | reverse complement strand
AATTAAATCAATTAAAACAGTGGGTTAAACAATATATGGGCTGATTATCTGGTACAGCCCCAATAAGATTTTGATGTGTTTAGGGGAAGCCGCTTCTATGGTCCTATGAATTCATCATATTCATGAATTCTTTATTGGACTTGGTACCGCTCATTTTATCGAGCAGGAATTCCATGGCCTCTATGGTGTTCATGGGGCTAAGCACCTTACGCAAGAGCCATACTTTACTCAGAACCTCTTCAGTAAGGAGAAGCTCCTCTTTCCTCGTACCCGAGCGCTGTATGTCGATTGCCGGGAATATTCTCTTGTCGGCAAGGCGTCTGTCCAGATATACCTCCATGTTGCCCGTACCTTTAAATTCTTCGAAGATTACCTCGTCCATACGGCTTCCGGTGTCTATCAGAGCAGTCGCGATTATTGTAAGACTGCCGCCTTCCTCCGTTTTTCTCGCCGCCCCGAAAAACCTCTTGGGTCTTTGGAGCGCGCTTGCTTCCATGCCGCCTGACAGCACCCTGCCGCTTGCGGGAGACACGGTGTTGCTCGCGCGTGCGAGCCTCGTGAGACTGTCCAGAAGTATAACAACGTCCTTTCCGTGCTCGACTAACCTCTTGGCTTTCTCGATCACCATATCGGCTACCTGTATATGACGCTGTGCGGGCTCATCAAACGTAGAGCTTACCACTTCGCCCTTTACCGATCTGTCCATGTCTGTTACTTCCTCGGGACGCTCGTCTATGAGTAACACTATAAGCATTGCATCGGGATGGTTCTTCGTTACGGCGTTTGCTATTCTCTGAAGCAGTACTGTCTTTCCTGTTCTCGGCGGAGCCACGATCAACCCTCTCTGACCCTTACCGACGGGGATAAACATGTCCATTACCCTGCTGCAGAATTCGTTATGGTCGTACTCCAGAATATACTTTTCTTCCGGGTGTAGAGGAACGCGGTTCTCAAAAGCGATCCGCTCCCTGCATATCTCGGGGGATTCGAAGTTTACTTCTTCAATCTTCAGGAGAGCCAGATTCTTTTCGCCTTCCCTGGGGAGCCTAACCTGTCCGCCTACCGTATCGCCGGTCTTTAGGTTAAATGAGCGTATCTGTGATTTTGAGACGTAAATGTCGTCAGGTCCGGGGAGATAGCTGTATTTGGGCGATCTCAGGAAACCGTATCCCTCAGACAGTATTTCGAGTACGCCTTCTGCAAAAATTACCCCTTCTTTTTCACTCTGGGCTTTGAGAATGGCGTATGTTATATCCTGTTTGGTCATACGTGAGGTCTCTTCAATATCAAGAAGCCGCGCCATTTTCACCAACTCAGTGCTCGTTCTGTTCCTAAGCTCGTTCAGGTTGAGGAATTGTTCAGATTCTTTTACAGTTTCCTTTTCCGATTGTACTTTTTCTTCTTCTTCTACTTCTTCTACTGGGGATTTTTCCCGCAATTTGGTAACTCTAGCCATAAGTGTTAAGTCCTCAACCTCTATTTATTGGATTTTTTGCAACAAATTCTATCTACTAATTTTGGAAATGAGAGTCAATTCTCTTTGGAGTTGTAGTAAAAGTATATAGACACAGTTATTATGCATGCTAAAGATGTATTTTGTCAAGTGAGTTTTTTTTGGGATAATTACGAGTATACAATTAAGTAACCATAACCACGTATACACGAATGAACACGAATTAAAATTCTGATAAACAAATCGTACTTTTCGTTTTATTAAAATCATGTATCGTGTGTCATGCAAAGAGTTTTATTGAACATTCGTGCTCATTCGTGGTTAAATAAATTATGTGTTCCAAAAGGTGCATAAATGTTAAAACATATCGAGATTAAAACAACATTGGTGCTGTTAATATCAGTTGTTCTGTTATACCCGCTAAGCTCCCCGGAGGCTTGGGCGCAGCCAATGTACACAGAGGTCGAGGTGACTTCTCTTGACGGCGATATATACGTAAACCCAGAATACATAGGCAAAGTGCGCTCTATCAGGACAATCAACCGTAGCGGGCTATTGGGAGACAGGGTCGAGATAGAGGTCAGGATACTGACCGACGATTGGAGGAAAATCAGCCTCCCGCCCGTTCTGTCCGGCACTTTTGGCGTTATCATATCGGGAGAAAGAGGGATATTGAAAATTTCTCTCCCCGGAATCCCAGCCAATCCAGACGGCAGCGATATATATACGATAAATAAGCTCTTGATCGAATTCGGAACGCTTAATACCACCTTCGTATTCCCCGCTCAGAGCATAATAGAACCCAGTAAATATCAGATCGGCCTTCTGGACAACAGAGACAAATCGTTTGTAAGCGGCAAGGTAATAGTGATGAAATCTAACGAGCTTGTAGCCGATTTTCAGAATTTACCATCTGCAGTGGTTAACAGCGAAGGCATGCTCCACGTAAGCATAACGAACCCGGGCGGAAGCTTTATTAACGCCGATATACCGGCATGGGGATACAATATCTTCGTTCCTGAAACAGACGTAGGCGCGCCGGCTCCGATTACGGCAGAGGTGTTCGGGCTCGACCCCGGGGCCAAGATACGCTTTGATTTCAGCTCGCTTGCCGATCAGGTGATAAACCCCTCTACAAAGATACTCACTGTAAAAGAGATCAACTCGGGCGCTCCCGTGGCGACCATTACTACTAATAGAGGCGGCGCGCAGCCCCTTACAGTGACGGTAAAACGGGTGGAGTAATGGGGACAGAGGCGAGTGCGAAGCACGATGCCGGGGAATTAATTAGTAATGGGGACAGAGGCGAGTGCGAAGCACGATGCCCGCAGGAATAAAATAAGAGGACAGAGGCTGGGGGCCGCGAGTGAACGTCTTGTGTGAGCGAGGGCAGGATAAAATAATCCTGGGGACAGAGGCTGGGGGCCGCGAGTGAACGTGGGGACGGACCGGAGGGCGAAGCCCGATCGGAGGGAATAAATTAAAGTTAAGTGAGCGAGAGCAGGAGTAAAATTAGTACAGCGATGCCCGCAGGAATAAAATTAGAACGATAATAAAAAAGGGAGCCGAAGCTCCCTTTCTTTGTATTTGTAATTGAATGTTTACCTATAAGACAGTATTAAATTAAGCTGTTACATTCCTTCTGCGGACTGCT
>QIHJ01000219.1 GCA_003229065.1 Candidatus Dadabacteria bacterium | reverse complement strand
TTGCCAATATGCATTACGATCCTCTGAGCCCTGTCTCTTAGCTTGGACGAGCGGGGCTGAACGTCCACCATCAGGTTCCCGTAGGTTTTGCCGAGCTGCACCATCGAAGCTGTGGTTATCATATTTAACACCATCTTTGTTACCGTACCCGCTTTCATCCTTGTAGAGCCCACAACCACTTCAGGCCCCACTAAGAGCTGTATAGTTACATCGGCAAGGGAGGGCTCAACGGGATTGCATGTGACCAAAACGCTGCCGCTTCCCGTCTTCTTTGCGAACAACAGCCCGCCTTCTACAAAAGGCGTCGTGGCACTTGCCGCTATGCCGACTACAACATCATCTTTATTTAACCGGGTCTCTGTGAGTAATTCTTGGGCTTCAGTCCTTAAATCCTCCGCACCTTCAATTGATTGCCATATAGCCTCTCTCCCCCCTGCTATAAATCCTTGAATTAACTCGGGATCGGTTCCGAACGTAGGCGGACACTCCGCTGCTTCTATCACTCCCAGACGCCCGCTCGTACCGGCGCCTATAAAAAACAATCTGCCTCCGAGCTTTAACTTGTCTGTAACGAGCTCCACGGCCTTTGCGATACTATCTTTTTGTTTATCAACCGCCTCGACAATCGCTCTGTCCTCTTGCAGTATCAGCTCTATCACTTCAAGGGGCGAGCACTCATCCAAATGGGTTGTGCGGGGGTTTATTTTCTCGGTAAGTAGATGCCCGGTTTTTCTGCTCTCAGTCACAGAAACTATTATATCCTGTAAAACGCTACAAATTAACTAAGTCCTCAGGTTTAATTGACTTTTATCGAGGCATGGAATAGATTTTCAGAATATGCGGGTGTAGCTCAGCTGGCTAGAGCATAAGCTTCCCAAGCTTAGGGTCGCGGGTTCGAATCCCGTCACCCGCTCCAACTTTCATAATTGTCTATATTAGCAGATTGAGTTTTTTTACTGCCTGGACTTAATTCGTCGCGGAATCGGCATCTTCGGGCTGGCTGGCCTTTTCCTGATCCACTAGATAGCGGACAGCGGCCCTGACGAATTTGCTTCTCTCGGCCTCTCCCAGTATACCCTTCAAGCTGTCATAGATACTCGGGTCTATAAGGAGCGCGCCCAGGGTGCCGTCGCCTCCCCTCAGCATATCGGAAATTTGCCTGAAATTGATCATAGTCTCCTGAAGCTCGGTAACCACGCCGTCCTCGCCGTTAAGCTTCTCAGATGCTGTGCTGATGTTTGCGAAAGTGTTATCTATATCCACTGAAAGCTCCTTATTGTAGATTAGAGCGTGAAGCGTCCCGTCGCCGTTATTGATTTCATCCACCAGTTTATTGAGCTTTACAAGTGTGTTCTCGTCAAGCGGTTTGCCCTTTTTATCCTTAGGGCCGTAAATCATGGTGTTCAGTATACTGTTACTGTTTTCTATTGCCTCTAAGTTCCTCTGAATCGTCTCGGAGCTCACCTTAACTGAGGCTATTGTCTTATTGATATTTTTAATATTCTCCTCTTCTCCAAAACCTTTGACTATCCTGTTAAGGTTCTTGGATATACTAATTACGTTTGCGAGCAAATCTCCCGACTGACCTATGATAGTTGAAATCTCAAGAGGCGTATGGCTCTCAATTTGAACAATTTCAGGAGGAGAAGCCAGAGGTTTCTCTTCCCCGGGTATTATTTCTATATACTTATCACCTAATAGCCCCTCTGTGCGAATTGTTGCTTTAGCGTCCGGGTTTAATCTTTGTATACCCTCTTTGTTGATTCTCATCGAAACTTCGATAACTTTTTCTCCCTGAGGATGTTTGGCGAAATCTATATTGGTCACAGCACCGATACGCACACCCGAGAGTCTGACAGCCGCTCCATTAATTAGTCCAGCAGCATTTTTAAACGAAGTATTTAAGGTATAACTCTTCTCAAAGAGTTTCTGCTCCCCTGTGAGAAGGAACACTATCATTATAAATATGCTGACCGTAATCAGTACGAACAACCCTACTCTAAAGTAAATTAACCTCTGATTTTTCATTCCATTCGTCTCCCGAATATAGAGTTATGACTATGTATGCTTAAAGGTAGCTTATAATGTTCAAAACCCCATCATATTAATAATAAAGATTATACGTAAGAATTCGGGAATTCTCAAAACTTATGTCCTTTTACCCTCTCAGATATTTAGTTATTCCCAATAATCTCAATAAATCATAGTGTCTGAAGTATTCGCCGGGAATTATAAACTTGGAATTTTCAAGCAGTCCGCTAAAATAATAGTTTTTATTCAAGAGGTCGGCGCTTCTTTTTCTAAACTGTATTGTGTTTATACCTTAGCTGCCTATCCCATATCTCAAAAGGAGTAAGAAAATGCAAAAAATTACAAGAGCTGTTATAAGCGTCTCTGACAAAGAGGGAATTGCTGATTTCGCCAAAGGTCTTAGCGATTTGGGTATAGAGATATTGTCCACTGGCGGAACGGCGAAAAAGCTCAGGGACGAGGGGATTGAAGTAAAGGATATATCCGAGTACACCGGCTCCCCTGAGATATTGGGGGGAAGAGTCAAAACGCTCCATCCTAAACTTCACGGCGGCATTTTAGCGCTGAGGGACGACAGTTCTCATACAAAGCAGATGGAAGATAACGACATAGAGCCTATTGACCTTGTAGTGGTCAACCTGTACCCGTTTGAGGAAGTGATAAAGAAAGAGACTACAGAGCTTGCAGAAGCAATTGAGAATATAGACATAGGCGGCCCTACAATGCTGAGAGCTGCTGCTAAAAACTATACGTATGTAACACTAATAACCCATCCTGAGGACTACGGTGAGATACTCGAGGAGTTAAATGCAAAGGGCGGCTCTGTATCCGTAGAGACGAACTTCAGACTGGCTGTAAAAGCTTTTTCATACGTAGCCCGCTACGATGCGGCAATTTCAAACTACCTGGGCGCGGCGACAAATGACGGAGCGAGGACAAAATTCTCAGAGAGCCTGACCATACATATGGACAAGAGAATGAAGCTCAGATACGGAGAAAACCCTCATCAGGAAGGATCTTTTTATGTCGAGCCGGATATTGACCGGCCTTGTATCTCAAACTCGGTACAACTCCAGGG
>QIHJ01000226.1 GCA_003229065.1 Candidatus Dadabacteria bacterium | reverse complement strand
CCCCCTTATTTTGGTTTCAGTAAGTACTGTCCGGTACTAGATTAACTCGTTTAGCTTTGATCAAGGGAGACCTGCTCCTCGCTTGCTCGAAACAGTTCCCCTTTACAAAAGGGGGAGGTAAAAAGGCAAAGGATGAGATCCCGGCTCGGAGGCTGGGATGACAAAAATGTTGGATGGCTCTCTATAGAACTACTGATATTCAGGCGGGAGGCCTTCGTTTGAGAGGCACTCCACAGGGCATTTTGAGAGCGTAAGCAGATCTACGATTTCGGTTTGGAGACAAGTTATGGGGTCGCTTGTGAAGGTAACTTTGTCTGCAACCTTAATCTCAGCGCAATCGGCGAGCTTCTTGTAAGGTTTTTGTCCAATAATAAAGTAGGGGCCTTTAATGGCCTCGACTGAGTATTCTGACTGGTTTTGGGCAAACGAGCTTATGGATAGCGCCGAGATTAGAAAAAGCGCTGCAAGTAATATTTTCACGCGTGTATCCTCCGGTGACTGAGCTTTTAAGGAGTATACTCAAAGCCGTGTGCAAGCTCAATTTAATTTTACTCAGCGCCTCTATATATTACTAATGTATCCGGGTGAGCCGGTTACTCTAGATTAAGCCGAATCGCTGAGCCTGCTTGCCTGTATACGCTCTATGAAATTCCTGAACTCGTGAAGCTCCTTTTTATTGTACTTGCAGAGGAAGTTCTCTCTTACTACTTTTTCATAGACCTGCCACATCCGGCGGCGGAGTTTCCTGCCCTTGTCTGTAATGCAGGCGAATATTCCCCGTCCGTCCACAGGACACTGAGAGCGGCTTACCAGACCCTCGTTTTCGAGCCTCTGGACGAGCCTCGTAACATTGTATTTGTCTAGGATAACTTTTTTCCCGATATCGTTTAGCCTGAGGCTTCCGTCCTTTGAGCTTTCAAGCTCCCAGAGTACGTCGTACCAGCTTAGCTGTGGGTATCCGGCCTTTTTGAGCTCTTCTTCCACCTTATCAATTAAGTGCTGCTGAGCTTTCACGAGCCCTATCCAGGCCTGAGTTTCTGTCTCCGACCATTTTGCCGAATCACTTTTTTTCTTCATGTACTCTCTCCTAATTGCTAATATAATACATATAGGTTGCAATTACAACTAACTCGTGTTATGATCTATAGTAGTTGCAAATGCAACTACTATAGATTCAAAATATTTTATGGAGGTTTTCCGATATGAGACGAATTACAAGAGACGAGCTACGCGACAAGCTTGAGGGCAGACATACGCTTACGCTGATAGAGGCGCTGCCCGAAGTATATTGGCAGAAGGCGCACCTGCCCGGGGCGCTGCAGATGGATTATACAGAGGTAGGGGAGAGGGCGCATACGGTCGTGCCTGATAAAGACGCGCATATTGTGGTTTACTGCGCAAGCCCGGAATGCCAAAACTCTTCAAAGGCCGCGCGCACGCTCGACTCGCTAGGCTATAAAAACGTGTATGAGTATGAAGAGGGTAAGGAGCACTGGATTCAGGCGGGGCTTCCAATTGAGTCGGAAGGGGGATGAATTTAGGAAATCAGACGGCTCTGGCGGAGCTTAAAAACGGTGGAGCAGCTGTTTGAGGAATAACACCTGCAAAACACTTCAAAATAAATGACAGACTTACCGTCATATGAAAGGAGGAATAAATGTTAGAAAAACTCTTTAATACAGACCCCCGGGATACGCCCGCCCTTGTTGCGCGGGTGTTCCTCGGGGTTGTAATACTGCCTCACGGGCTTCAGAAGCTCCTGGGTATGTTCGGAGGGTACGGGTTTTCGGCTACGGTGGAATTTTTCTCCGGCATGGGTATCCCAAGTGCGATAGGGGTGCTGATAGTGCTCGGAGAGTCGTTCGGAGCGCTCTTTTTAATCCTGGGGTTTCTGAGCCGGATTTCGGCCGCGGCCATAGGGATAATAATGCTCGGGGCAATTCTGACGATCCATGGGCAGAACGGGTTTTTTATGAACTGGTTCGGTACACAGGCAGGGGAGGGATATGAGTATTTTCTACTTACGCTCGGTCTGGCTGTTGCGCTTATAATAAGCGGGGGGGGGAGGTTGTCGCTCGACCATCTCATAGCCAAGCGGTTTATCAAGTAGTAATTCCCTACCCATTATAATCAGAGATATATAAAAAAACCTCCTCTCCCACAAACGGGAGAGGAGGTTTGTACTTCTTTCTGAACTTCAAGAGTTTCAGTTTTAGTCGTTAATAATAATTACCCTAATACGAGGGGTCACAATACACGGCGGGCCGGTATTGAGTACCACGCCCTGTAAAAACATGAACTGTGCTTTTCCGACATTCGGTACGGTTAACCTCTTGCCGTTAATGTCGCCGTTCGCATTAGCTCTTAAGGCTTCAAGAGGCCTCCACGGGTTAATGTTAACCTCGGTTCCGCTGCAGGTGCCGTTTTGTACAACACCCGTGCCTTTCTTGAATCCGAATATAAATCTCACTCTTGAATTTGCAGGCAGCTCTTCTAAAAATATCCTGTTCTTCCTGTTTTCAATAGCTATGAAGCGTCCGCCGGGGCCGCCGAAGCCTGTAATTATGGCTGTCGTTTCGTTGAAGAAGGTACATGTGAGCGATCCGGGAGATTCACAGGTGATTTCAACACCATCCTGTACAATTGTTTCCTGAAAGTCATTGTCACCTTCGCATTGGATCTCAAACAACCCCCATCCGTCTGGTGGGTCAGCCGGTATCTCTGTAAACAGATTCAGCTCATTAAGAGGTACTTCTTCGAAGGTCGTGCAATCGGGGTCACCACCGGTATCACCATTAAGCATGAAGTCTGTTGTGCCTCCATTCATCCTGTTGAAGTCGAAGAAAGGCGCTCCGGGGCCTGCTACCTTACAGATTTCTATATTGCAGGTCTCTTCTTCAGGATCGTAGATATAAGCAAGGCCTTCGTTTACCGGATCGAAAGTCTCTACAGTATTTCCCTCCGGCGCCGGCAGGTTGCTGATATTGGCGTCAGGCGCGCCTACGATCGCATAGGGGAACGGTTCGTCCAGTATGTCCACGTCGAAACCGAAGTGGTCGAACGCGGCTCCGTTACTCGCAAGGAGCTTGTCGACGAAGTCCCACTGGTCGGCATC
>QIHJ01000412.1 GCA_003229065.1 Candidatus Dadabacteria bacterium | reverse complement strand
CTTACCACTCTCTCTGATCGTTCTTGGTGTTCTGTTTTGGCGCATACCGGAAAGTAAAAAGCAAAACGGAAACGGGGGGCTTGATATATGGGGGTCGTTGTTCGTGACACTGGCGCTTGGCTGTACAGTGTTCGGGCTTATCGACTCTGCTAATATCGGTTTTGGGCATCCTAAGGTTATTATTCCGCTTGTAGCAGGAGCGATTTTCTTTATCTCCTTCATAATGTATGAGTGGCGGGCTTCATCGCCGATGATGCCGTTAAGATTGTTCAGATCAAAGACATTCAGCGGGGCAAACCTGATATCGTTTCTGTACTGGGCCGCATGGAGCAGCGCAATATTCTTTATCCCCTTTAACCTTATACAGTTGCAAGGGTATTCGGCTGCCGGAGTAGGAGTCGCTTTCGTTCCCCTTGTTATAGCGCTCGTTCTTTTCTCCAGATGGGCCGGAGGGACGGTGGGGAAGTATGGAGCGAGACCGGCAATTATAGGCGGTACAATACTAGCGTCAATAGGGTTTTATCTCTTCACCCTACCTGATATCGGCGGGAGTTACTGGACTACGATATTTCCCGCTATTACCGTGCTCGGCATCGGGATGGCAATCGTTATCTCTCCTCTCACGACGGCTGTGATGGGCTCGGTCGAGCTCGAAGAATCGGGTGTGGCTTCGGGAGTGAATAACACTGTAGGCAGGGTTGCCGGGCTGCTGGCTATTGCCGTTATGGGTGTGTTTGCTCTGAGCACTTTTAACCGCAATCTCGATAGAGACCTGGATAGGCTGGAGCTGACCCAGGAGACCAGGCAGTACATAGATTCGCAGCGTATTAAGTTCCTGCTTATAGACATACCGGAGAGCGTAGCGCCTGAGACCCGGAAGGTAATACGCTCGGCAATTGATACCTCATTCCTGGCAAGCTATCGACTAATGATGACGATCTCAGCCGGGCTTGTGCTTTTAGGCACTCTGGTTGCATGGCTAACTATAGAGAAACGAAAGCCCGGTTAGCCGCGGCAATAGTTGATTTCGAGATTGCAACCTTTTGGGCGGAACTGTATCCTATAATTAATATTAAGAAACGGAGACCGAAATGGAAAAGAAGGTGAAAAAAACAGACGAGCAGTGGCGGAGCGCCCTTACTGAAGAGCAGTACCACGTGACGAGAGAGAAAGGTACGGAAAGGCCCTTTACAGGGAAGTATCACGACCATAAAGATAAGGGTATGTACGTATGCGTAAGCTGCGGCGAGAAGCTATTTCACTCGGACACTAAGTTTGACTCTGGCACGGGGTGGCCGAGCTTTTATAAGCCTCACTCTGATGGTAAAGTCGCAGAAGAGGTCGATCAGGGCCACGGGATGGTGAGGACCGAGGTCATTTGCAGCAGCTGCGACGCACACCTCGGGCACGTGTTCCCTGACGGCCCGCGCGAGACCGGGCTAAGGTACTGCATAAATTCCTGCGCGCTTGAGTTTGAAGGGCAAGAGGACGAGGAGAATTGATCGGATTTTCCCCTGCGGTGAAGGAACCACATCACCCTGATTTGTTGTAAGCGGATGTTTTATATCTTATACCTAACTATCAATTCTACACGTAAGTGGAATAAACATTGTCGGATAATATTTCAAGGGTAAGCCCGGAGAGTGTAAGAAATTTTATAGCCGGCTCTCGGAAGTCGGATACGACAGTGTTTATTACGCTTCTCGTTTTATTACTTTTCGGTAGTTATTTCCTGAGAGTATACTACAGTGTGACGGTTGCCGATTTTAATGTTGTATACGTATCACCCGAAGGCACGCAGCGGAGATTGAGCACACCTCCACAGTATAAAAAGAATTTTTTTGCATCTGAATCGTCCCAATTACTTTTAGAATCCATTGAGTAGAATGTTAAGAAGTATATAGGCGGCTCAGGCTTGTTTATTAACTACCTATACAAATCTCCCGGAGCTCGGATTATACTGGCGATCGATTATTCTTATAACTCTACTAAACTCGATCAGAAAAAAGTCATAGTGTACGATGAGCATCCTTCATTCTAGAGGACTAGCGCATGGAGGAAACCTGAAGAACTTTCTTTTTTCTACTCTGAATCCCTATTTTGTAAGTGTGTTCCGCATTATTTTGGCTATTTCAGTTCTTCTCGTATTTTGGAAAGGCGGCGGCACTCTCACCGCGATCATTCAAACTTTTCCGAACTCTGATAATCTTTATCCAGGCCTGTTTTTCACGGCCCCTTACCCGGCATTTATATTCATAATTCTGATTGCGTTCTGTATCGGTATAAGAGCAAGAATTACCGGGCTATTACTTTGTATTTTGCTCCTGCCACTAGTTTTTATCGAGGGGTACAGGTTCAGCAGGCAAATTATATTATTTTCTCTATTCGCTTTTTCTTTTATCCCGAGCAAAGCCCAATATAACATTTTTACATATCAAAAGAATAACGTCGCTGAAACGGCACCAATATGGCCCATACGTTTAATACAGCTGCAGTTATCGCTTTTATACGGTGTGAACGCTATTGCCAAAAACCACACCTGAATATCTAAGCGGTGAAGTACTTGAAGGGATGTCTATTATGCTTCCCCATTTTAAATTGGATTTAACGAGCGGTTACTTTCAATGGGGCTCAATAGCGATCCCTGTGATGCTCCTTGCTATTTCATCGGTATTGATTGAATATGTTCTTGCAATTTGTTTTTGGTTCCGGAGGCTCCGTGTCGTGACGGCTATACTCGGAGTCTTATTTCATATCTCGCTGATGTGGTTAATACAGATTGGTATGCTTGACTGGGCTAGTATGCTGCTCTACCCGGTATTCTTGCTGCCGATAGTCAGGAGCGGGCGGAATGATGCTTGATGTGCGATACGGGATTCAGGCAAGGATGCCGGAATTTGGCGGCGACGGGTGGATTTGAACCACCGGCACAGTTCTCTAATGTTTATCAAAACTCAAATATTTTCAGCAATTCTGCATTTGTAAAACTACGTGAGCTAAATTTTCACTTCAGCTTTTTCTTTCTCAAGCCAGCTGTATATTGCCGGTAGTACCAACAGAGTCAGAAGAGTCGATGTAACAAGACCTCCGATCACCACTGTTGCAAGAGGTCTTTGCAC
>QIHJ01000304.1 GCA_003229065.1 Candidatus Dadabacteria bacterium | reverse complement strand
AACCGTGGGAAGAGGGATCACGTGAGCCCCTATGATCTCGGCGCCACTCAATCCTGCCAGATATTGCGCGTTTGAGAGTGCATTGTCAGCTTCTTCGGAGCCGTCTGTAGCCCAGAGTATCTTTTCTATCTTCATTAATAACCACCCCGCATATAATATTTGAGAAGTCCGCTATACAGTTGAATCCCCTTCGAACTCACTATTTTATTCTAACATAAAGACCCGCAGTTGATACAAGCTGCTTCTAGTATTATTAAAATCGCCTTATATCACCTTTGATTTACTGCTCATTGCCATAGCAAGGTTAGCTAGTTCCGTTGCCACGATTACGATAAGGTCGTCAATAGACACGATCCCCGCCAGTTTCCCGTTTTGCGTAACCGGCAGTCTCCTTACGGAGTGCTCGGGCAAGGTTTTCAATATATCGAATAAATCTGTATTCTCATCTACAGTTACAGGGTCTTTGGTCATGATATCTTCTACGGATACATCAGCCGGATTTATCCTCTCCGCGATTACTGAAACCACTAAATCCCTATCTGTTATAATCCCTATGGGTTTAGTGTCTTTGTCTACGACGACCAGTGCCCCTATATCCTCATTTCTCATTAAATATGCGGCCTCCGAGACCGGTTCAAAGGACGAGATTGTGATCACATGCCTGTTGATTATGTCCTTAAACTTATTTGAATATGCTTTTTTGGGGGATTTCATATAATACTCCTTTGCCTATTTTGTGTTCCGAAGTAATGTATAATTGCAACTTAAGTGCCGCTTCGAATACATAAGATATCCCCAATAAAACCGAGATAATGTTATAAATGGATAAGTCGGCTATGTGTCTGTTGTCAGAAAATAAGACAAAACTATACACTATAGAAAGATTGAACTGCCTGTAATGATTAGATGATGTTGCTTGGCATCAACATTGCACAAGGGGATTGGTAATGAAAGGTGTTAAAATTGAATACCGCGAGCTACAGGAGGGATTCTATGTCGGACTACGGCTCACTTTACCTTATCGATACCACATATAATTCGGACAGTGATGTAACAGAGGGTATTTTCGGTTACCTCGAAAGAGAAAAGGAGGTAGAGGGTAGGATAATAAAAGTGAGGGTGATAGTAAACGTACCGGGAGGGAGAGAAGATAAAGCTCCCGTAATTGAAAAAGGGTTAATAACTGCAAAATCGGTTCTAAAATCAGCTTCCAAGGCACCTTATGAAGAAGATTAACTATGGACTATAACATGCAGTGGTAATTATAATATATGCTCACTGCACATCTTGCACAAGGTCTTCCAGCTCTTTGAGCTTGGATACTTCCCCAATGGCCACAAGTGTATCTCCTGAGACAATTTTACTCTCTGAGCCGGGATTAAACTCCATAGTGCCGTCGGTTTTTCTTATTGCTAGGATTATTATCCCGAGGTCGTGGCCAATTCCGGAGTCTCTGAGCGTTTTATCAGCAAACTTCGAATTCTCGGAAACTATTACTTCTTCGATCTGAAGCTCCAAATTGCCGGATTTAGTGGCGAACTCTAAAAAATCCACGACTGCAGGTTTAAGCACCGTATTAGCAATCCGTATTCCCCCGGTGTGATAAGGGGAAACAACCCTATCCGCTCCCGCTCGTATAATCTTGTGCTCGGCTCTATCGTCACTCGCTCTTGTAACTATAAAGAGGTCAGGATTGAGCTCACGGGCACTCAGCACAACAAAGAGGTTTTCGGCATCAGTGGGTAGTACGGAAACCAGACCCTTTGCTCTAACTATTCCAGCCGACATAAGTACTTCTTCATTACTCGCATCGCCTTCGATTATTAAGAACTCATCTCTGTCAATCTGAGGCATAGGCTTCTTATCTATTATAAGGATGTCTATTCCCTTTGCCTTGAACCCTTTAGCTACTGTCCTTCCCATCCTGCCGAAACCGCAGATTACATAATGATCCTTCAGTTCAAGGCATTAGGTTCAGTGGTTAGCTTATAAATATTACGTATAATATTAATACAGTTATGCTTCTTAGCGCTAGTGATGGACTCTCGCCCCCCTATACATTCTCAGAGGGCGTTACTGTTATAACTGCACATGGTGATTCCTGTACGACTCTTTCGGCTACGCTCCCTATAAATTCACTTCTCCTGAATTTCTCGCCGCCGTACGTATTCATCACTACGAGGTCTATATTTTTTTCTTGTATGAAATCAATAATTCCCAAGAGGGCATTTTTAGCCGTTTTTACAACAGTGGTTACTTTATCGGCTATTCCGGCTTCGTTTATCTGCTGAGTAAGCTTGTTGTACGCATTCCCCCTGAGCCTCTCCACTACCTCGGGCGGGAATTTTCTGTCACCAATTTCTATAATGCTCAGGCTGAATATCTTGGCGCCGCAGAGCTCGGAAAAATCAAGGGCAAAGCGTAGATCCAGGGATTCTATGTTATATAGATCCGTAGGTACGAGAATTCGTTTTATACTAATTTTATCCTCGTTTTTCCTGGCAATGAGCACAGGTACGGGGGAGCGCCTGAGAACCTTGAGAGCAGTGGCGCCCAATATGGCTTTATCGTCCGCCCTTCCTTTTCCGATTACTATGAGGTCTGCCTTAACTTCTTCTGCGGTTTTGATTATCTCTGAGTGAGGGGCGCCCTGAGATATTCTCGAGCTGAAGGATATCCCCTTCTCAATTGCCCTGTCGGCAATCCCGCTCAGCCTATCGCTCTGCTTTGATTCGGTTTCCTTTATCCATTCGGCCAATAAGTCCAGCTCCTCTGTCGGAAAGTCCTCGAGCACCGGTACTTCATAGTAGTCGGGTATCACGTATAATCCTACAATCTCGGCGTTTAAGCTCCGTGCGAAATATTCGGCGTAGTGAAGGGCATAACTTGAATCCTGAGAATTGTCGCATGCCCAAAGTATTTTATCTATCAACAGTCGTCTCCTTAAGTGATATACATCAGTTGGTAGGAATATTCTAATCTATCGGAGGGTTTTATAAAATACTTTTTTGTTCTCAAGCGGCTTAACTCCCAAAAAGTATATGTAAATCAAGCTTGTCCGTGAAACATTACGTGTAGTGCTTGAAATAGAAACTTTCAATTATTTAACCGCAAGTACGGGGCAA
>QIHJ01000375.1 GCA_003229065.1 Candidatus Dadabacteria bacterium | reverse complement strand
CTTTATTACCTGATAGCTTCGGGTTCTGTCTCCTCGTCCACACCTATGTTGCACTCGTTTAATACAAAGTACATAGAGATCGAGCAGGGCGCCCGCTCGACCATTCACGTAATAAATGAGCCAAAGGATATGATAGATATATCAAATATATACAATATTAAAATAAGAAACGGGGACAAAATTATTATAGACAGTGACGGGGGCATCAAGACTGGGCGCATAAGCGGGGTAAAAAGTTTATCTCTAGGTGTCCCGATAGGGATTAACTCAGCCCTGGCTCCGGATCTAACAGCCCTTCCCGGAATCGGGAGCAAGACTGCAGAGCGCATTGTCATCTACAGAGAAAACTCGGGCGGGTTCAACACTTTGGATGAGCTGGACAACGTAAAGGGGATTGGGAAGAAAACGATGGAGTCCCTGAAGGGCAAGATAAGCCTCGACTAGCGTCTCAGCAAGAAATCTATCTCGGTCTCGGTTTCATTCTTAGGAAGCCCGTAGTCACTGGGCACATATATGGATTCGTTACCGAACTCCCCGTCGTCAATCACGACTCTGTCCCTTAGGGAATCCAGCACATTCTCCCTTAGCGAGTCGATGCTGTAGGGCACATTGCCATAAGGGGTGCTTACGGTTTTTATGCGTGAGGGCTTCTTGAATTTACCCCCCGGATACTTTTCCAGAGCATCTTCCATAAAGTCTATCCATATCGGAAGCGCGGCCCTTGAGCCCGCTTCTTTTTTACCGATAGTTTTGTGGTCGTCCCGCCCTACCCAAACTGCCGTCGTGATGCGCGGACTGAAACCCACAAACCAGGCGTCCGTGTATTCGTTCGTAGTCCCGGTCTTACCACCGAGCGGGGCCAGTGAAGTGAGCCGTGCGGCCCTTCTTCCCGTGCCTTCTTTGATTACGACTTGAAGGAGGTCTGACATTATGTAAGCGGTCTCGGGGCTTAGAGTCTGTTTCTCTTCCCCGCCCGACAGGAAATCCACAGAGCCCGAGCGAACAAGCTCTAGAAACTCGGCAGGGTTAAAAAACTTATATTCACCAGAGTCCGAGGCAAAACCCTCCGTATCTGAAAGCTCGCCCTCCTCTAAAAACTCGGAGTCAGATTTAAGCTGATCGGGGTCCCTGCCTTTCTCCTTTGCGAGCACTCTGATTATATTCAGTCTTTGGGCCTCGCGGTCAGCTTTCAGGGATTCTTCTTTGGATACAAACTGGCCGCCCGTATTGTCCTCGATTATTTTACCGTTACGGTCGTATATCCTGAGTATGAATACCGGCTCTACAAGCTTCCCTTCGTTTGCAAATACGTTATATGCCTTCACCATTTCCATTACTTTTACATCGGCTCCGCCTAGCGCCAGAGACGGATAGGGATTGAACTCAGTTTCAAAACCGAAGTTCTTCGCATAACTGACCACATACTTGGGATCGATATCGAGCATAAGCCTGACTGTCGCGAGGTTCCTGGACTTGGCAAGAGCCGTCCTTAACACTATTGCCCCTTCGTATTTACCGTCATAATTATGTGGCGCCCAGTCCTTTATAACGACAGGCATATCGTATAGCACAGAGGTCTCGGTGTAGCCCTTATCAATCGCCGCAGAATATACCACGGGCTTAAACGCTGAGCCTGGCTGTCTTATCGCCTGAGTCGTTCTGTTAAATTGGGAGTACCTGTAATCATAACCCCCTACGAGCGCTCTTATATTACCCCCGGTATCCATTGCGACCAGAGCCGCTTGTGTCTCTGGGGAATAATTTAAGACGTACTCATATTCTCCGTCCGAGGACTCAACCGCTTTTACTTTAATTACGTCGCCTTTTTTGAGGTTTTTAGTTACGAGACTTAACCCTCTATAGCCGTCAGCAGGGACAAACTTTTCAGTGTAGGGAGAGCTCAGTCCCGGCACGGGTTTGCCGAGCGTAGGGCTTACTGCGTACCTGAGTTCACCTTTTTTATCTCCGAGTGCAATCTCTGCCGTATAGAGAGGCGATTTTTTATCCTGAGAGCCATTGTCCTTTCTTATTTCCGTCACTACGGCTTGGTAATTATCTCCTGCTTGAATGACGCCGAGGCTCTGAGCGCCTAAGTATTTTTTTATCTGAGTATCGTTTGAAAGGTTTTTAACCACGACTTTACGACCGCGGCGGGACTCTAAATCCAGGAGACCCCTCTTAACCGCCCACTGCGCCTCGAGGTTCAGGTCCACATCGAGAGTAGTAAACACTGTATAACCGCCGTTTAGGAACTCTTTGGTCCCAACCGTCTTTTCGAGATAACGTCTTACGTGCTCGACGAAATAAGGAGCAAGCTTGGAGTTCACCCTTAACCTGGGTTTAATTTCTATCTCAAAGCTCTCAGCCTCTAGTCTCTCCTCCCCTGTAATAAACCCTCCCTCACTCATTTTCCTGAGCACCGTTTTCTGCCTCTCCAGCGCACGTTCCAGATGGTTGCGCGGGGAGTAGTACTCGGGCTTTTTTGGTAGTCCAGCAAGGAGCGCGGCTTCCGCAATATTTATATCCTTGGCTGACTTTCCGAAATAATTTTGGCTTGCCACCTCAACCCCATAGGTGCCGTCGGCCAGATAAATATGGTTAAGATAGAGAAAAAGAATCTCTTCCTTGGATAAATTATTCTCGATCCGGTAGGCGAGTATGGCCTCTTTTATCTTTCGGCTAAGAGTGCGCTCCGGCGTCAGAATTATATTTTTGATCACCTGCTGAGTTATGGTGCTCGCGCCCCTTACCCAATCACCCTCCTGAATGTTCTCGAGCATCGCGGCAATTATACTCTTTACGTCGACCCCTTCGTGCTCGAAAAAGCGGCGGTCCTCAACGGCGATAAAAGCGTTTCTCACATGAGGGGGGATATTCTCATAACGTATTATTTTCCTGCGCTCCGCCGCGAATTCCCCTATCAGAGTGCCGTCCGCCGAGTACACATCGCTCTTAAGCCTGGGCTTATAACCCGTTACGACAGTGAAATCTGGAAGGTCGCGAGTATAGTACTCATAACCCGCATACAGGGCCAGAATTCCCCCGACGAGGAGTATAAAAAAAGTCGTCACAAGAAACATAAGCAGCTTGCTTTTTTTGGGTTTTGATTTAAATTTTACTTTCTTTTTCTTAGCCATGAGATTTGACGCTGCC
>QIHJ01000072.1 GCA_003229065.1 Candidatus Dadabacteria bacterium | reverse complement strand
CTGTCCGAGTTAGAGCAGGTACAGAGCTTTATGGATAAAAACGAGCCTGACTACGTATTCCTTGACGAGAGAGTACAGGACCGAGGTATTGAGAAGTTCCTCCTCTCCAAAAAAATTAAATCCAAGGGTACTGTAATAATTCTTTTATCCGATGAAGATGAAAACGAGAACAGCCCCGCGAGCTTCATAACAGTGAACCAGAGTACTAGCGCCGTTGAGCTTGTCGATATAATTCAAAACAGGCGTGAGCTTCAAAAAGACTCGATTATAAAGAACACAATTATAAAAGAAACCGAGATTACCGTGACTAAGACTGAATCGAAAATTATTAGCCTCGTCACTTCCGGTCGTACGAATAAAGAGATCGCAGAGAAGCTAAAGGTAAGCGAGAAAACTATAAAAGCGCATATTACGAGCATATTTACCAAGCTCAATATTCAAAACAGATATCAGCTCATGATATACGGAAGAAGAAAATGAAAAGAATTTAGTCCAAACCCGTCAATTCCCTATACCCACTCCAATGTATTTAAATCCACACTCAGTTAGCCTTTCGGGGTTATAAAGATTCCTGCCGTCGAATATTACGGACTCGGCCATAATTTCCTTCAGCTTTTGAAAATCCGGCTGACGGTATTCGTTCCACTCCGTATTTATGACGAGCGCATTGGCGCCAAGACAAACGTCATAGTTTGATTCAGCATAAAAGAGCCTATCCTCGTAATGTTCTTTCAGATTATCCATTGCGGCGGGGTCGTGTACGGAGACCTCAGCGCCTGAGGTTATAAGCTTATCTATAATGTATAACGAAGGCGCCTCTCTGATATCGTCTGTTTCAGGCTTAAAAGATATGCCCCATATTCCGATCTTTTTATCTTTGAGATTACCTCCGAAGTAACCTTCTATCTTTTTCCAAAACAGCTCTCTCTGTTTTGTATTAACCTCGTCCGTAGCACCGCATACTTTCAGCTCATAACCCAGCTCCTTTGCAGTACTTATCAGGGCCTTCACGTCCTTTGGAAAACACGACCCCCCGTAACCTATCCCCGGGAATATAAAATGCCTCCCTATCCTTGCGTCCGACCCTATAGCCTTTCTCACTTCCGATATATCCGCACCCACTATCTCGCATAGATTAGCTATCTCGTTCATAAAAGAAATCCTGGTGGCAAGCATGGCGTTAGCAGTATATTTAGCAAGCTCGGATGATTTTGCTGAAACAACGATAGCCCTGTCGCTTGAGCGCATAAAAGGGGCGTAAAGCTCTTTTAACACCTCTGCCACAGAGGGCTTGTCCACACCTATAATTACCCTGTCGGGCTTCATAAAATCCTCCACTGCAGCCCCTTCTTTTAAAAATTCGGGATTTGATGCGACATCGAACACCACGTCCGAGCACTCCTCAATTACAGCTTTAATACGCTCTGTAGTCCCAACGGGCACAGTGCTCTTGGTAACTACTATCTTATAGTCGTCCATGCTCTCGCCAATGGACCGCGCCACACTCAGAACAGCTTCCATGTTTACTGAGCCGTCAGAATTGGGCGGAGTGCCGACAGCAATGAATATTACAAGTGAGTTTTTGATCGCCCGATCTATATCCGTAGTAAAGTGTAGCCTCCCCTCTTTTAAATTCTTTCTTACCAGGTCTTCAAGTGAAGGCTCATAAAATGGCACTTGCCCTTTATTCAGAGCGTTTATCTTCTCTTCATCTATATCCACACAAATTACGTTATTACCACTTCCCGCAAGACAAGCGCCTGTCACAAGACCCACATATCCGGTTCCGATTACACTTAAATTCATATTAAAAACTCCTTTTGACTCTGAGTTGAATAAAACCTAAAAACCACTTTAATAGTTTTAAGTCTGTAAATGGACTAATTTATTTGCTTGTAGGAGTTTATTCAAGAATTTGAATAAGGCCAACACTATAAAATATGAAAAAGTTAACGCCTATGACACAAAACCGTGTCTGAAACCGAATAGAATGAGCTCCGAGCGGTTTTTAACAGTGAGCTTTTTAAATATCTTATATAAATGGAACTTCACGGTCTTTTCACTAATATAAAGCTCATCTGCAATTCTCTTATTCGTATACCCGTTAAGGACAAGCTTAATTATCTTGATTTCACTTTCCGTAAGATCATATATCTGCCCCTTATTCTTCTCCGTCTTTTGCGGGTATGAAGTGCCGTCTATTACTTTCCCCATCAACTTTCTCTCTACCCAGAGCTCACCGTTGTAGACGGAGCTTACCGACTTAATCAGATGTTTTGAGTCGGCATCCTTGAGCAGATACCCCCTCACTCCCGAGCGGATTGCGTTAATAAGAAGATTTTCATTATAGTCGTTATCTATAATCAGTATCAGCTTGGCCTTATTATTCTTTTTGATAAGACTTAGTATCCTTGTCAGATTAAGCCCCTTAAGCTCGACGTCCAGAAGCAGGATATCAAAATCGTGCTCCTCGCACGCCCCTATCAGATCGATCAGGTTTGAGGCCCTTGATATAACTTCTATAGCTTTATCTTCCTCCAGTATCTTCGCAATTCCGTCTCTGACCAGAGGATAGCGGCAGGCAACTATAGTCCTTATGCTCTCGGCCCGACTTTTTGCAGCTGCTTTTGTACTTGCCATATATTCTGCTCCCAATTACTAAAAGGGAAAGTTAATACAAAATTCCCCTTAAACGAGTGGTTTAGGATCATTCTTAATTAATACTATAGTATTAATTAGAGTACCGGGCAAGCTAAAAGTCAACATACTTTAGTTGTAGATAATTTTCATACTAAAGTATGCAAAAGAATTCCTGCCTACATGCTTAGTTGAAAATATTTTCCCTGTAGCTGCACTACAAAACCGTTAAGCTCGAGTGAAAGCAGAACCGAAAGCACGTTTGAGGGCCCCATATCCGTGAGCTTAATTATTTCGTCGACGTGAAGGGCCTCAGTTTTAAATACAGAATAAACAGTCTTTTCATTTGGAGATAAAGAGTCCAGGACAGACTGTCTGTCAAATGTGTTTTGAGACCCTTCGCCCAGAGCTATCCCAAGCTCACTAAACACGTCCTCTGCCTTTTCTACAAGCTTAGCGCCCTTTTTAATGAGCCAGTTAGGTCCATGACTCAATTTCTTGCCGACATCTCCCGGAACTGCAAAGACCTCTTTATTCTGGTCAAGC
>QIHJ01000132.1 GCA_003229065.1 Candidatus Dadabacteria bacterium | reverse complement strand
CCAGAGGGCTTCGCTGGGCGTTAATAAAGCGGGTTATAAACGGTCTTTAGGACTGTTTAGAAGCTCTTGAATCGTCCCCGTCTGAGTGATCTCGCCTCCGTTAATAAAAACGATCTTGTCACCCAGGAATCCGGCTTCTCCAATATCGTGTGTAACCATAACTACGGTTTTACCCAGGGCCCTGAATATATCTTTCAGATCACTCTGAAGCTCGCTCCTGATTAACGGATCGAGAGAGCCCAGAGGCTCATCGAGTAAAATAATATCCGGGTCCAGCATGAGGGCGCGCATGAGGCTCACCCGCTGTCTCTGTCCTCCCGAGATCTGAAGAGGGTACCTACTGAGCGCGTCTTCGGGGAATTTAGTCAGGCCGCAAAGCTCCTCGGCTCTTGACTGAATTTTCCCCTCATTCCATCCGAGATAACGGGCCATGAGTGAAATATTGCCCATGGCAGTTAAGTGAGGAAATAGCCCCCCCTCCTGTATTACATAGCCCATCTTCCTTCTCTGAGCGAGCGCATTAGTCCGGATTAAGGTTTCCCCATCGATCATCACATCCCCGCTGTCAGGGATTATTAATCCTATTATTACTCTCAGCACAGTGGATTTCCCCGAGCCGCTCGGCCCGATGAGAACTGTGGTTTCTCCAGCCTTACAAGCTAAGTCGACCGAGCTTATTGCTTTTATCTCTCCGTAATATTTAGATATGTTGTGGAGCCGTATCATCTGTTTCTCTTTGGGGTTTCTCTTGTATTCTAAAACGAGAGTTCGAGGGTGTATTTGTTCTTGTAATAAAGCCTCATCTTACAGTACTCGATTTTCTTTTTATAGATAGATTTATCGGTTTTAGATTGAGCTTGCCTGGAGGCTTTTTCAAAACAGTTAAGCGCCGCTTTATAATCGTGAAGCCGCGAGTGTAAATTGCCGAGCTTCTCGTATAATTCATGTTCCGTGTCCAGGGTGTAGTTATTTATTATTTCCTCGATCGCTTTTATCTCTCCGCGCGTTCCCCTCAAGCGTGAAATAACCTGGGCGCGCTCAAGCGCGATTTCAGCTGAATTGGTAAACTCCAGATAGCGGTCGTATAGAGATAAAATATGCTTCCAGTCTGTAGACTTGTAGTCTTTAGCGAGCGAGTGGCATGCTGAAACCGCAGCCTTTAGATGATATACGCTTACGCTACTTCCCCGAGCCGAGCGGTTAAGGTAATCGAGCCCTTCCTCCATAAGGGCTTTATCCCAGAGTTTACGGTCCTGGTACTTAAGCCCTCTCTTTTTTACACTAACCCCCGGCATTGCAGGGAATCTTGAATACTGAAGGAGCATATAGGAAAGAAGCGCGTGAGTTTCGGGTTTATCCGTAAGCGGGTCTCTGCTCAGACTCCTGGTTTTCTCTATAATTTCATTACACTTTTCAGTGTCTATTTCCCGGTCTTCCTCCTGCATAACTAGGTATTCCCGGTTGAATGTTCTATAGAGATTATTCAGCTTGGTTGCCAGATTCTCTGAGCTTTGTTCCGACTTAAGCTCTTTCTTACTTTTCCTTGAGCGATTAAGTTTCATTGCGCTGCTACTTACTCCGAGGCCATATTGTGGACTTATATTATAAACCGCTTTATGTAATTAACATACTTGCTTCTTAAGCTCTCGAATCTTTATTAAGGAGATCATAAGTACGGTTTTATGTTGGAGTCGGGTTCTTAACTGCTAATTAGTGTCGGTTAACTAACTTAGGGGTGAGGGTGAAATGTATAGCCCCGGGTATTACCAGCCTTCGGTGCCGGGCTCACCTTTAAACGGGCCCACAATATCGCTTGTAATCCAGCCTCCGTAGAATGTGCCGTGCTGGGGCTTAACGAGCTCTCCGTCTACGAAACAGGCGTCCATTAACTGAGCGTAAAAGGCGATGTAACCCTTAATACCCTCAAACCCCGTGGTAGGTTGCGGGTAATGCCAGGCGGCGTTTCGGGTATATTTGTCGTGTACCTCTATATCGTAGTAAGACGCTAGCCCCTTCCACTCACAGAGGCTTTTGTGCGTGTTCTCAATGAGGTGCTTCATCCCGATATCCGCTTCCGGGATATAGTAAACAGGCGGCCCCGAGGTCTCTACGACCCTTATCACTTCGCTTGAATCCGCGATCAGAATATCGTTAAAGAACACCTCAATATGCTTGTCGCTATGCTCGAGTGCGGGCGGTCTCGGATAGTCCCAAACCGATTCCTGCCCCGGGCGGGGCTCTATGCGCTCAGGCATCGTTCGTCCACTCGCCATGATGTATCCCTTTTATCATCGGATTTATCACCTAGTAAGCTTCCAGATACTGGATACTGAACAGGTTGTCCCGGTCTGTCCAAACTGTCTCAACTTTGTAGAAATCGAAAACAAGCTCTCTGAATGCCTCAATCGTATACTTATAAGAATATTCTGTAAGGATGCTCTCTCCTTTGGCGACCTTTACGCGAGTGCCGTTAATTTGAACCAGCTGCTCGCTTCTGCTCTCCAGGTGCATCTCTATTCTGTTTTCTTCACTGTTGTAAAAAGCATTATGCCGCCATTCGTTAAGGTTAAAGTCAGAGCCTATCTCGTCGTTTATTCTCCTTAAAATATTCAGATTGAAATCGGCTGTAACACCGGACTCGTCGTTATAAGCCTTATGAAGAATGCGTTTGTCTTTTACAAGGTCCACTCCTATCAAGAGACCGCTGTTCGGGCCTGCAATCCGTGAGATTCTTTTAAGGAATTCGTATGCCTCATCGGGGCTGAAATTCCCAATCGTTGAACCCGGGTAGTAGACAACTATTTTTGAGTACCTGAAGTTAAATGCGGGAAGGGTAAAACTCTTTGTATAATCAGCCGAGACGGGCATTATCCTTAATCCCGGATAATCCTTTGCGAGGGTCCCGACGGAATTCAGCAAATACTCTTCAGAGATATCTATCGGTATGTAGCCCGCGGGTTTTTTAAGATTCTCCAGGAGAAGCCGTATCTTCTTTGAGCTTCCGCTCCCAAGCTCTATGAGTAAGCAGTCCTCACCGAGCGAGTCCGCGATATGCTCTATATTATCATTGATGATCGCGACCTCTGTACGTGTAAGATAGTACTCTTGCAGGTTGCAGATTTGATCAAACAGTATGGAGCCCTTCTTATCATAAAAGAGCTTACTCGGGAGCTCCTTTTGAGGAC
>QIHJ01000135.1 GCA_003229065.1 Candidatus Dadabacteria bacterium | reverse complement strand
GAATCTATGGATACTTTGTTTCTGCACTTTTCATGTACCGCAATGTATATCCTGTCGCCGTAGCACGAGAGGCGGGAAAAGAGCTTGTTCAGGTGCGCGTTTTGCTGCTCATTGTACTCATCTATGTTAAACCTAATGGACGAAGGTGTGTTCCTGAGTATGCTCTCGAGGTGAGGGGCTACATTCTGGAAGAAGTCCAAACCCATGATCCCCTTTATAGATATCGACAAGCTGGCAGCCGTGTTCTTTACCCTGTTAAGAGATATCTCAAGGGCCCCTTTTTTTACGTAGGGCTCAAAAGATTTTTCAATCGATGCTACATGGTCTATGGCAAGGTTATTCGTTTCATCAAACTCTTTTATAAAATGGCGGTCTACGTAGTCTTTCATTGACATGCCCACCGCCCAGTCCTGTAGTACCAGTGGAATCTGCCCCGGGTTCGTAAACGGTATTGTGCCGAGGAAGCTCCATATGCGCTTCGGGCCGCCCGGTAAAATGCCGCGTGTAATAATCCTTACAAATGAGCGTATCTGCTGTTTGTAGCTGTAGGTGCTCTTAAACATAGGCTTTTGCAGATACCTGGCCTTGTTCTTAATCCTCTCTGCCATTACGGTGTCGTCCAGAAGCCTGTAATAGAGCTTCCTGTAGCCCTCTACCATCTCATCGTAACTCATACCTGTCGGGATCATATTGGTGCCGAGCTTGGTGTTGTCCGTGCCACTCGCTTCTTTAAGCAGCCGCCCGTCTTTCTCTAGCCGCTCATAGAGCGGCGTCTTGGGCACAGCCGTAAGAAGCCCAATCATCGAGGCCTGTATTCCGGAGCTCTGTATGAAATTATATTGAAGATCGAATGTTTTGAGCGTGTCGTTATCAAACCCGATAATAAAGCCCGCTAGAACCTCGATGCCGTAAGAGTATATGTGCCGCACAGAGGTCAGTATGTCGGAGCGGGTGTTCTGAAATTTGAGCGTCTCTTTTAAGCTCTCTTCGTCGGGAGATTCAATTCCTATGAAGACCCAGCCGAAATTGGCCTGCGTAAAGAGCTCAAGGAGCTCGTCGTCCTGGGCAAGGTTCAAAGAGGCCTCTGTGCCGAAGAAGAATTCGTAATTATGTTCTTTTTGATAGTCCCTTAAATAAGCCATAAGCTTTTTAGCCATGGGCTTATTGCCGATAAGGTTGTCGTCTACGAAGAATACGTTTGTTACCCCGTACTTTCGCAGCTCATCGAGCTCCCTTCCGACCTGTTCCATGGATTTTACCCGCGGCTTTCTGCCGAACATGACGATAATGTCGCAGAACTCGCAGCGGTACGGGCATCCCCTTGAAAACTGAAGGCTCACGGCCTGATACTTATCTATCTTGAGCAGATCGAACCTCGGTGTGGGCGAGTCCTCAAGAGAAACCTCGTCTGTCTCTCGGTAGAGCAATTTGGGGGAGCCGTTTTCAAAATCTTCGCAGAATCTCTTCCATATGTACTCAGCCTCACCCGCTATAACGGCGTCTGCCAATCCGTCGAAATATTCCGGGCAAAGCGAGGCATAGCTTCCGCCTGCTACAACGAAATGTCCCTGGTTCTTATAATAAGCTATAAGCTCTTTCTGCCGCTTGAACTGAACGCCCATGCCGCAGATTCCGATGATGTCGGCTACGGGCTCGAGTGGTATGGTCTCAATATTTTCGTCTATTATTTCTATTTCCCAATCCTGCGGGCTCAGCGCCGCCAGAGTGGCAAGCCCGAGAGGAGGGTTAATGGTCCTGACTTCACTGGGCATTACATTATCGAGAGCCCATTTAAAGCTCCAAAAACTTTCGGGAAACCTGGGGTTTATCAGTAGTAATTTCATAGCCCGCTCTAGTGCAGTTACGCCTTTATAGCCTGCTTTTATCCATTGTAGAATATTTCGAGGTTCTAATCAATAGAGTTTCTGAGGGTTAGCGCGTACTGCTTATACTGCCCCACGTTTGTCAATCCCATGAAAATTTAGACTCCGCATTATGTGCGATCCGGGGACGCGTGTCCTGGTTTGTTTAATTTTGTGATAGAATACGTTGCATGACAGAGGTTCGATCGGTGCGGCCATGAACACATGACGGCAGTTTTAAGGTAGCTTACTGACGACGAGCCCTCGCCTAAAAAGCGCGTGCAGCCGATGCCGTAAACGGCAGGACACAGCCGTGTTCTTAGATTAACAATTATGAAAAAATGCCCTTTCTGTGCGGAAGAGATCCAAGATGAGGCCATAAAGTGCCGTTTTTGTAATGAGTTTCTTGATAAACTTCACTTGCAAAAAACAAAGTGGTATTTCTCAACATCTGTTGTTGTAATTGCTCTACTTTCTGTTGGCCCGTTTGCCCTGCCTCTGGTATGGTTCCATCCACGCTACAAAAGAATTACCAAAGTCATTGTGACGATCGGTATTATTGCTTTTAGTATATGGCTTTACTTTATCACAAGGGATCTCTATATAAATTTGATGCAACAGATGAGGGTGTTGGAGCGGTATTAGCACGTTGATATAATCCAACCATTCATTTTTGGACAAGAATAGTTTTCAATATATTATAAATCCCGGTCAAGCATTGACTATATTAGGCGAAGCAAAACCTAATATCATAGAGCCAATTGATTAAAAATATTTTTTGTGGATTGAAAAATAAGACACTCAAATTACCTATTGAGCCTAGCCAGAGAACCAATGAGCGCATTGACTCATTTTATCGCGTTTCTGGGGGCGTTTTCCGGCCTTCTGATTCTGCTCTACATTTCAATTTATCCGGTGGTTAAACCCCTTCATATCATTACATTTACGATATTCGGTGTGGGTATGATGATGGTTTATGCCGCAAGTACGGTTTATCACACGCTGTTTTTATCTGAATCAGGTATACGCAGGCTTAAAAAGGTAGACCATAAAATGATATTTGTGTTTATTGCCTGTACATATACTCCGATTTGTCTCATAGCGCTAAAAGGGTTTTTGGGGTGGAGTCTTTTGGCGATTATCTGGGGGCTTGCGGTAGTAGGCATACTGATAAAGATTTACTGGATACACGCTCCAAGATGGTTTTCCTCCGTAATTTATGTGATAGCAGGTTGGATAGCCTTAATTTACCTTGTACCTATAATTAATGCGCTTGGCACGGGCGGGGCGTCATGGCTATTTATAGGAGGAGGGTTTTATACTCTCGGTGCGGTAA
>QIHJ01000429.1 GCA_003229065.1 Candidatus Dadabacteria bacterium | reverse complement strand
GTCTCAAGGTCGCGCATCTCTCCCACGAGAATTACATCCGGGTCTTCTCGGAGCGCGGCTCTCATAGCGTTTGCGAAAGTCTCGGTATCTATACCGATTTCACGCTGGTTTATATAGCTCTTTTTATCCTGGTGTATATATTCGATCGGATCTTCGACAGTGATTATATGGCGGGCTTTGCTCTGATTAATGTAATCCACAATTGAGGCCAGAGTGGTTGACTTCCCGCTTCCGGTTGTGCCTGTAAGGATAACCAGTCCCCTTTCTTCGTTTGCTATTTTTTCAAGTACATCCGGGAGGTTCAGAGTCCTAAAATCTCTTATGTCGTAAGGGATCGCCCTAATGGCAACAGAGGTAGTACCCCGCTGTAAAAACACATTCACCCTGAATCTGGACAACCCGGGCATACTATAAGCGAGATCCATTTCGTGCGAATCTTGAAACGCTTTCCACTGCTTTTCACTCATCATAGAGTTGACGAGCTCCCTGACGTCATCATTAGAGAGCACAGGGGCTTCGTTTATGGAAAGGAGCCTTCCCTCTACTCTGAAATAAGGCTTTCTACCCGAGCCTATATGTATGTCAGAGGCGCCGATATTGAGCGCGGCTTGTAAAATATCGTCTATTTTTAGTGCTGCCATCTACTTTTCCTCTTGCTCATTTTCTTTCTCTTGTCCTTGCTCTTGTCCTTGCTCTTGTCCTTTAATAATACCGCTTTTTACTAAAATTTGGTCCTTTAATTTTTCTCTTATCTCCGCATTCTCCTTAAGGAACTCTCTTGATTTCTCCCGCCCCTGACCGAGTCTCTCACCTTGGTATGAATACCAGGTCCCGCTCTTCTCGACTTCTTTATAGTGGACCCCGAGGTCAAGTAACTCTCCTGTCTGAGAGATGCCGCTTCCGAACATAATATCAAACTCGGCATTCCTAAATGGCGGTGACACCTTATTTTTTACTACCTTAGCCCTGACCCTGTTACCAGTCACCTCATCGCCGTCCTTGATTGAGCCTATCCGCCTCACGTCTATCCTTACCGAGGAATAGAACCTGAGCGCGGTTCCGCCGCTTGTGGTCTCGGGGTTCATATACGGTAGCGTTCCGATCTTCATCCTGGTCTGGTTCACAAAGATAACGAGCGTGTTCGACTTCCCTACATTAGCCGTGAGTTTCCTGAGAGCCTGAGACATCAGCCTCGCCTGAAGCCCCACGTGAACATCACCCATCTCACCCTCTATCTCTGCCCTGGGCACAAGCGCCGCTACAGAGTCGAGCACCACTACGTCCACTGCTCCGCTCCTTACGAGCGTGTCCACTATCTCAAGCGCCTGCTCTCCGAAGTCGGGCTGTGATATAAGCAGATCGTCAATCTTTACACCTAGATTTTGTGCGTAGTTGGGGTCAAGAGCGTGCTCTGCGTCCACGAATGCGGCTATCCCGCCCAGCTTGTGCGCCTCCGCTATCACGTGGAGCGCAAGTGTGGTTTTACCAGAGGCCTCGGGTCCGTAGATCTCGATTACCCTTCCCTTGGGGAACCCTCCGATTCCGAGCGCCACATCGAGCCCGATAGAGCCCGAAGAAATAACTGAGAGCTGAGGCAACGGTGTACCCGCTCCGAGCCTCATAATAGAGCCCTTGCCGAACTGCTTTTCTATTGAAGATATGGCGAGGTCAATGGTCTTTTCTCTCTCGCTGCTTGCCTTTGTTTGAGTTTCTTCTGTCATGGTTTCTCCTAAATTATACTTTCATTATTAAAAATTTCATAATCATATCTAGAGCCTTCTCAGAGCTCACGATTTTAATCTGCTCACGGCTACCGCTGAATTGGTACTTATAAGAGCTAGTCCCGACCCCTTTGACGTCAAGACCAATATACACGGTTCCGACGGGTTTTTCAGCAGTCCCCCCTCCTGGACCCGCAATTCCGGAGATTCCTATCCCGATATCAGAGCCAGAGAGCTTGCGCACGCCGCTTGCCATCGCCTCCGCTACAGGGGCGCTCACCGCGCCGTGGGACTGAAGAAGTGATTCCGACACTCCGAGCACCTTCTCCTTCGCTTCATTGGAATAGCTAACTATCCCCTCTAGAAAGTAAGTGGAGCTCCCTGGGACGTCGGTAATCCTGCTTGCCAAGAGCCCGCCGGTGCACGACTCCGCCGTAGCGAGCGTCAGGGACTTTTCAATAAGGAGCCTGCCGACTACTTCTTCCAGTAATTCTCCTTCAGTGGTGAAAACATATTCGCCTATCCGGGATTGTATTTCGTCCACGAAATCCCGGGTCAGTTTCTGAGCATGGGACTCGGTATCTGCAAACGAGCACACACGGAGATGTATTTCGGGCCGGTGAGAGCGATAACCGAGTGTAACCCCTTCATGCTCAAGCCCCCTAAGCCTCTCCGCTACCTCAGATTCCGGAAGCCCGAATATCTTTACAAGACGCATGGCCCTCTTCATCCTGTCCTGAGCCCGGTTTTCAAGCTCGGGCACTACATAGTGATTCATCATCGCATGAAACTCTGTTGGCACCCCGGGGAGGAAAAAGAAGATCATGCCCTGAGACTCGATACGGAAACCAGGGGCTGTGCCCCATTTATTATCGAGCATAGTAGAGCATGCCGGCAGGTAAGCCTGTTTTTTATTCGATTCGCTCAGTACCTTCCCGCGTTCTTTCATCCAGTTTTCCAACTTATCGTACGCTTCTTGGTTCAGCTCTAATGAAGAGCCGAAATACTCTGCCGCGACCTCAGCCGTGAGGTCATCATCCGTAGGGCCGAGCCCTCCCGTTACTATCACGGCTTGAGCTCTATTTTGAGCTATATGAAATGCCTCAGCGATTCTATCCCTTATGTCCCCTACGGTAGTATGGTAGGCGACGTCGAACCCGAGAGTTGTGAGAGTGTCTCCCGCCCAATTGAAATTACTATCTAAGGTAAGACCGCTCATGAGCTCATCGCCCGTTGATATTATTTCGATTTTCATGATAGTGTCATTGCGAGGCTCCATAGGAGCCGTGGCAATCCCCAGCACATAGCACCGTCATTGCAAGGGAGAAAAGCGACCGCGGCAATCCCCAGCTCAGAGTACCGTCGTACCGTCATTGCGAAGGAGCGCAGCAACTGCTTGCCTCGGCGTAGCCTTGTGCGAAGACGGGCGGCAATCCCCAGCAGACGGCAAATAATCACAATTCATAATATAAATCTTTCCAAGACTTATT
>QIHJ01000340.1 GCA_003229065.1 Candidatus Dadabacteria bacterium | reverse complement strand
ACTATATGGGAAGGAAAGTGTTTCGTATTTGACCAGAGGCTCATCTCCGACGTAGACCCCGATGGAGGAACCATTTCAGAGTGCGTCTGGTGCGGCGAGCCTACAGACCGTTACACTAACTGCAGAAACCCTGTTTGTGACGAGCTCATAGTAATGTGTGAAAACTGCGGATCAAAAAGCAGCGGCTGTTGCTCGCAGGCATGTGTACAAGACTATGAGCGTGCTATTCGAGTAAAGTCCAGGGAAAGACAAGGATACAAATTCAAAGAGAGCACAACAAAGGAGGAGTAGAATGAGAATTTTAATAGCTACGGCAGTGCTTATCGTATCTTCAGTTTTGGCATACGCTGAGTGTACGAACGAGATGCAGACTTTTAACAATCACCAGAATGTAATTAAAGGAATGATGGATATGAACTTCGAAGGCAAGCTCAATGCAGAGAATTCTAAAGAAATCGGAGAGCGCCTCAAAAAAGGGCAGGAATCCTCGGACAAGGGCGAATACGCGAAGGCTTGTGAAATATACGATGCAATCATAGAAGACTACGGATTTGAAAAGGTCTTTGGCGTACAAAACGAAGGAGCTAAAGACCCTAAATCCGAAGAAAAAGCGGCAGAAGCGACTACCTCCGAATCTTCAGCAGCCCAATCTTCGGCAGAGGATACTGTGGCGTCCCCCGGCGGAGAATAATACACTTAAGATACACATCAGACATTATGTAAAATTAAGCACAATCGGCGTTATATTAAGGAATTGGAAATATAAAGAATGCTTAGGATAAACCGTTAGGCTGAAACAAGCTGAATGGTTAGTGTGGAGTTATAATTTCTAAACCCAGAGATATAGTATCAAAGGGAGTTAATAGCACTCTGAGATCACAAAATCGACTGAGTGTCCCTCGTCTTTAATCCTGTTCTTTTCTAGCACGCATAATTATAAGGACTACAAATCCGATTATAGCAAGAGCGAAAATTACCGGCGGCAATACTTGTATCATTTTCTAAAACCCCCTTGGTTTAAAACCCTCTGGCGATATTTTCACTTCACCCGAGACCTTAAATAACAAGGTCTCGGGCTGAACCTGCTTCAAGACACTATTTTTTATCTTTAGCTGTTTTCGTTTTTCCATTAGCTTTTGGCCTGGAGTTTGATTTTTTTGCAATAAGGTCCTTAAGCTCTTTATGGTTAGGATTAAGAAGCTTCTCTAAACGCTTCGAGTTTATTTTCGCAACGATAATATCACCTACCTCGGTATTCACCTCATCATATATACCGAGCGCTTTCATTCCCTTGGTCTGCATCTGGTTATCTTCTGTTGGGCTTACATAGTGCACCGAAATGCATTTGTATCTGTGGATCAGAAACACGTGGATAAGTGCCATGAGCCTCTTCTGACGGTACTCCTTATCATATGTGTTCTGGTCCCTCACGCTCAGCATAGTTTTGCCCATACGGTCTCGGAGTGTCGAGAATATAACGTCTGCCACTTTATTGTCATCCGGATCCAGGACCGAAAGCTCAAGGAGCTCCGAGCCTGCCCTGCTGGGTCTGAGTCTTACATGGAGAGGTCCTGCAACCCCATAGTGTTTTGCCCAGAGCTCAAGCCACTGCTCAAGGAGCTTTGGCGGGACTTCTGTTTCAACCATATGCTGTACCTGAGTAGAGCCTTTACCCATAGCTTTAGTAGTAGCAGTACGACCGGAAGATGCCGAAAGCGCACCGTCCAGTCTCGGACCGCCGACGAGCGACTGCGGTGTCCTGTAGGGTGAGTCGAGGAGCCTGAACTTACGCTGGAGCCTTGCGAGCGCCAGCATCCCGTCCTGCTGGAGGGCCGTTGCAAATTCCTCGGAAGCAAGACCGTCTATCTGGTGCCCACCGTAAGTGATAAAATCAAATACGTACCCGAGCTTACCTATCTCTATTGGGAATACCTGCATCTCTTCTTCCGTCATACCGGTTGTATCCCAGTTGAATGACGGAGAGAGGTTATACGCAAGCATCTGGTCCGGATATTGGGCGTGTATAGCCTCTGCAAATTCTCTTGCCTCTTCCAAGTTTGCGGTTTTTGTTTCCATCCAGATAAGATCGGCATAAGGGGCTACGGCGAGTGACTTGGCAATCGCATATTCGGTGCCGCCTTTCACCTGATAATAGCCTTCCGGGGTTCTCGAAAGCTCACAGTCCCAGGAGGCTTCAATGCCCATTGAGCGCGCTAGCTCCCTTGCATAGTGGAATGATGAGTGACTGGCAAACTCAAACCACTCATCTATAGTCATATCGAGTGAACGACCCTCTTCAATTTTAAACTCCATTTCATCCGCGACTGCCTGCGCATAGGTCATAAGCCCCGATTCGCCTTCCCAGGTTTCGACGAACTTGGTAGCTGCGTTATCGAGCGGCTTGGTAATACTCCTTTCCTTACCGTCTTTAAGCGCCTTAATGCTTTCATCTATAATCGGCATAAGACCCACTTTATCAAACCAGACGTAAGCTGCTTCGTACTCTTCGTTTGATATATCGTAGAGCATAAAACCGTTTACATCGGTAATGCCCTTATCGAAGAACCTTTTAAGTATTGCTAGATAACAGATCTTGTATCCGGGCACGTTGGTATTCGTTGCGCCGAGTATGAACGGGTGGTCCCTTTCATCACCTCTGCCGTCTAATAGAGTGGCGGCTTCGGCGTCTGTTCTTGCAACGATAATCCCCGGCACTCTCATAATGTCGAGCTGGAATCTGGCGCCGTTTAGTCTTTTGATCTGCTCGTCTACAGGCACAAGCACCTTACCGCCCTGGTGTCCGCATTTCTTTGTACCGGGTTTCTGGTCCTCAATGTGATATCCGGTAACGCCCACCTCTACGAATCTGCGTATCAAGTTCCTTACGTGCGCGTCCCCGCCGTGTCCGGTGTCGGCATCGGCTATGATAAACGGCCTGAAATCCACCCTGGGGGTTGATTTTCTTTCCTTCTCGGACATTCTGGAGCGGAAAAACGTCTGGTTCTTATCGGCAGTCAGGAGTGCGCGCACAATTGTGGCAGCTTCATCAGGCACCTGGCTCAGCGGATAACTGGCTAGGTCTGCCCCCGGGTCTTCGTCCAGTGAACCTTTTGCGGATGTAGCCCAGCCTCCGAGATAAATTCCCTCAATCCCGATGCGTTTCATCGCCACAGCCTGCCCGGGTGTGTAGGGGCCGAAGCTCGTTATCTGCT
>QIHJ01000026.1 GCA_003229065.1 Candidatus Dadabacteria bacterium | reverse complement strand
CAGGGCTCCATGAGACAGCTGTGATATTCGTAAAAAGCCCTCCTGTCATCGCTCATGGTTTCGTGGTTTGACCAGGGCTCGGGGATCATCATCATTATCGAGTGCTCTATGGGTCTTCCGGCGAGAGTAAGAAACTCGACACAGTTATCGAAGTTTGCCGAGTCGCTGCCCTCGGGTGCAATAATAGGAAATGTTTTCTCAAGCTCCTCCCCGAAGAGATCTGAGGAGAGGACGGCCTGGCGCGCGTGCATCCAGTTAATATTGCCCCTAAGAGTATTTATCTCACCGTTATGAATAATGTAATGGTATGGATGAGAGCGGTCCCAGCTCGGGAAGGTATTAGTGCTGAAACGAGAATGTACGAGCGCTATGGCCGACTCTATATCGGTATCGCTCAAATCGGGGTAATACTCCTCTAACTGCCAAGTGGTCAGCATACCTTTATATACAATGGTCAGGTGTGAGAGACTCAGGACATAAAAATACTCTCCGCCCTTCATCCCCGAGAACCTTATCTCATTCTCGGCCCGCTTTCTTATTACATATAGCTTGCGCCCAAAAGCCATATCGTCCGTTAGATCGGGGTCTCGGGCGATAAATACCTGCTTTACGACGGGCTCGCATTTCTTGGCCGTATCCCCTAAGGAGGAATTGTCGGTAGGGACCTCGCGCCAGCCTAAAACCGTTTGTCCCTCTTCCCGGACTATCTTCTCAAAAGCTTCAATTGAACTTCGCAGCTCAGCAGAGTCGGGGGAGAGAAATAACATTCCTACTCCGTACTCACGCGCAGATGGGAGCTCAAATCCCTTGGCTGAGCATACTTTCCTTAAAAAGCCGTGTGGTATCTGCATCAATATACCGGCCCCGTCCCCAGTGTTTTCCTCGCAGCCGCACGCACCCCGGTGCTGGAGGTTCATCAGCACTGTAAGAGCGTCTCTTACAATCCGGTTTGATTTTTCTCCTTTTATATGCACGACGAACCCTATTCCGCAGGAATCGTGCTCGAATTGAGGGTCGTATAGACCCTGTTTAGGTGGAAATCCAACTGGCTTCATACAAATACCATCCTAAAAAGTTCGAATTTAAATGTTTGTTGTTTGATTAAAGGATTGACTTACAGTTACAGCCGATTAACCCAGTAATAATTTAAGATGAAACAGGCTACTAGTCAACACGGAGCGCATACTATGCCAACCCGGTGACTATTATACCATGAATAAGGGGAATACGCATACAGGCTTAAACTTTTCAACCTCTGTAGAGGTTGGTGATAGGGAAGCGGCGGTCTTTACCGAAAGCCCGGGTTGTGATCTTGATTCCCGGGGGGCCTTGCCGGCGTTTGTATTCGTTCTGATCGACCATACTTATCACTGTTTTAACAAGCTTCTCTTTGAATCCGAGAGCTACGATCTCTCTGGCGCTTAGATCGTCTTCTACATAGGCCTTGAGTATCGGGTCGAGTATGTCGTAGGGGGGGAGCGAATCCGTATCGAGCTGGCCCGGGCGGAGCTCTGCTGACGGGGGTTTCTCGATAATAGAGAGAGGAATCATTTCTTTTCCATAATAGTCGTTAATAAAGCGTGACAGTCTGAACACCATAGTCTTTGGAACGTCTTTAATGACTGCAAAGCCGCCCGCCATGTCGCCGTAAATGGTACAGTACCCGACACTCATCTCACTCTTATTGCCTGTTGTCAGCACGAGCCATCCGAATTTGTTAGACACCGCCATTAGAATATTCCCTCGTATTCTGGCCTGGAGATTCTCTTCGGTAATACCCTCTTTAGTGCCTGAAAAGGTGTCGGAAAGCATATTTATATATGAATTATACGCCTTAGCTATCGGTATCTTTCTGAGCTCGATTCCAAGGTTTGCGGAGAGCTTCTCGGTATCTGTTACACTGCCCCTTGAGCTGAATTTAGAGGGCATTGAGATGCCGACGACATTTTGTCTGCCGAGTGCTTCCGCGGCTATGGCCGCGACTAAAGCCGAATCAACGCCGCCGCTTAGTCCGATTGCGACTTTCTTGAAGCCGTTTTTGGAAACATAGTCCTTAGTCCCCAGGACCAGGGCTTTGAGAATCTCCTCTTCCACTCCAGAAAATTCGGTTATCCGGGGTTTGAGAGAAGATTTTTTATTGCGCCTGGTATTTTTGGCTTTAAGCTTAAGAACCTCCGGGCGCTCGCTGCCTGACTTGGGGGCTTTTTTCCTCTTCAGCTCATGTGCGCGGGAGCGTAATACCTTTTTTATATCTATATCCGAAATCAAAAGCTCTTCCTTAAAACCGCTTGCCCTGGCTAGAATCTCTCCGCGCTCCCCCACCACTACGCTGTGCCCGTCAAAGACGAGCTCGTCCTGGCCCCCTACGAGGTTGCAGAAGGCAACTACTGCCGAATAGGTCTTGGCTCTGGTAACGAGCATTTGCTCACGCGAGGCGACCTTGGAGGAATAGTAGGGAGAGGATGAAATATTTATGATAACCTGCGCCCCCCCGAGAAGGGACTGCTTTCTTGTAGGGTCGCCCGGGTACCATATATCTTCACAGATATTCACGCCGAATATAAAATTGCCGATCTTATACACAGGCACTCTACGGCTGGACTTAAAGTATCTCTCTTCATCGAATACGCCGTAGTTTGGCAGGTAGTGCTTGCGGTACACGTCTATAAGCTCTTTATTGTGAAGAACAGCTGCCGCATTGTACAGACCGCTTGCCTGTTCAGGATAGCCTAAGACCACGGTAATCCCGCCTGTGAGCTTCCTTACTTCGTCAATTGCGTGAACGCTGTCCTGAATAAATTGAGGCTTAAGAAGGAGGTCCTCGGGAGGGTAACCGGTGATTGCAAGCTCGGGGAAGGCAAGGACATCCACGCCCGAGTCTCTTGCCGTGCGTATGTAGCTTAAAATCTTTTTCAGGTTGCCCCGGATATCTCCGACCCTGACATTTATCTGCGCTAAAGCTATTCTTACTGTATCCATGACTCGATTATGACTAATTATAATACTCTAAGAAATAAAATATCCACAGTAGATTAAAACGAAAAGATTAAAGCGTATAGATTGCTCTTATTTACATTGCGCGCTTGGAGGAGAAGAAAAAGACCTGCTCGAATACTATGAGAGACCTATAGCTATGTGGACTATATTGGCCAGAAAATGAAAGATGATGCTCGCCCAGAGGGTGCCCGTGACTAAATAGAGGTAGCCCATAACCA
>QIHJ01000290.1 GCA_003229065.1 Candidatus Dadabacteria bacterium | reverse complement strand
AGTGAGCTCGATTACATGCTCGTGCTCTTCATGCGAAAGGGTGGGCGACTCGCCGGTAGTTCCGCACGGTACGATGCCGTGTGTGCCGCTTTCAATCTGGAATTCTATCAAATTTATTAGCGCTTCTTCGTCTATTTCTCCGCTCTTAAACGGTGTTACGATTGCGACAAGAGAGCCGTGAATCATAAGTCGATCTCCTTGGAGCTTCCAAACTCGGATATGTCATTCTTAAAAACTGCTTACCCGGGCCCCGCATTCAGGACAATATTTGCTGTCACTACCGATCTTGCTTCCGCATTTGGCGCATAATATCGATTCCGTGTCCAGGCCGACCCTTTTATGTTCCTTTGCGTTCTCAATAGCATTTTTAAGCTCTTTCTCTAAACTCTCGTAATACGGATTCGTAGCTTTTGAAAATTCGATTATATCCTCTTTGCCGGGGCAGGTAATAGATATTTTCCCTTCCGAACCCTCAAATTCATAAAATATTTGAGTGATATCATTAAGCGGAATCTCGCGGAATCTCTTAAAGCTGGAAGTATTTCGCACAATTATAATCCTTTGATTAGTCAGCACAAACCAGGAATTGAAAAAAGTATTGCTATCGACCCATTTGGGCGCCTTATAAATGGCCCTGTAATCAAGAAGTGTGAATAATATCTCCTCGTTATCATTTAAATATTTGACGAGTCCCGGTTGAATCTTCTCAGGTATCTCCGTGTAGTTATTTGTAACAAGGTTATTGATTAATGTCTTTAACACACTTCCTATTGCCATCAAATATACTCCTTTGTTAATAGCTCGGCTATTTGCACCGCATTTAGCGCAGCCCCTTTCCTCAGCTGGTCACCCACTACCCAAAAGCTCAGCCCCGAAGGGACCGTAAAGTCCTCCCTGATCCTGCCCACCATGCAATCGTCCTTACCCGCAGCGTCTATAGGCATAGGATATTTTAGGTTCTGGGGCTCGTCCACAACCCTTACTCCAGGGAAACGGTCCAGTGCTTCCTTTGCCTCTGTTATCGAGATTTTATTCTCCGTCTCAATGTTCACCGCTACAGAGTGCGCTCTGAAAACCGGCACTCTCACCGTCGTAGCCGTAAGAGCGATCGTATCATCAGATAGTATCTTCCGCGTTTCGTTATGGAGCTTCATCTCCTCTTTCGTATAACCGTTTTCCATGAAGCTGTCTATTTGTGGCAGCAGGTTAAACGCTATCTGGTGTGGAAACGTCCGGGCTTCAATGCTCTCCCCATTCACCCAGGCAATTGTCTGTGAGCGCAGCTCTTCAATTGCCTGAGCCCCGGCTCCTGAAACCGCTTGATAGCTTGCTGCCACAACTCTTTTAATTTTCCCTATATCGTGAAGAGGTTTTAGCGCCATCACTGTAACGGCAGTCGTGCAGTTAGGGTTGGCTACTATACCCTTTTTCTTATACCCCTCAAGCGCCTCCGGATTGATTTCCGGAATAACCAGCGGCACGTCCTCATCCATTCTGTAAGCCGAGCTGTTGTCTATGACCACCGCTCCCGCCCGAACCGCTATAGGTGCGAATTCTCTGCTCCTACCGCCGCCGGCTGAAAAGAGCGCAATGTCTATACCTTCAAATGAGTTCTCATCGAGCTTTTGTACTTCGATACTCTCCCCGCCGAATGTAATTTTCTTTCCGGCTGATCTTTCAGACGCAATGGGTCTCAACTCTTTTACAGGGAACCCCCTTTCCCTCAGTATGTCTATCATTTCCTCACCAACCGCCCCGGTGGCGCCTACTATTGCCAAATTATAACCTTCCTTGTAACCCCCGCTTTTCATATCCGTCTCCAAGTATTCATCTGCGGCTACCTATTGTATTTTTTCTCAATTTTCCCTACTTTCTCGATGTTCTCCAGCTCCTCGTCTTCGGGCTCGGAGTTTAGCCAGGACTCGATTATCTCTGCCGCAAGCGTGGGAGAGGTCATCCGGAGGCTCATCGCGAGCACGTTCGCGTCGTTCCATTTCCGTGCGCCTTCCGCAGTTTTCGCATCTACGCAAAGGGCCGCTCTAACGCCCGGCACCTTGTTGGCGGCAATGCTAACCCCCGTCCCGGTCCAGCAGAACAATATCCCCTGCTCGCACTCCCCGTCTTTTACCCTTTCGGACACCCTTTCAGCAACATCCGTCCATTCAATGTCCTCACTGTTAAGAGGCCCGTACAGCTCAAGCTCTATACCTCTTTTCTCAAGCTCATCGATTACAAAATCAGTCAGATGCGTGCGCTCATCGCTTCCTATCGCTATCTTCATTTGTTTTCCTAAACTTCCAATAACTTATCTTAATAGTTTAAATTAGTTAGAATGCCCCTTCAAGATTATCTCTTGCAAGATTATCTCTCGCCGTATTTAATAACCCTTACTTTTTCCAGGGTTGCAAATCCGTCCTTCACCCACTCACCCAGATACGGAAGGATCGTTTCCAGATTCTCCTCCTTGTCTATGATCTCGACTATAACCGGCAAGTCGTCCGAGAGCCTTAGAATCTTGGCAGTGTGTATCTTGCTGTCCGCTCCGTAGCCCATAATGCCCCTCGTAACGCTTACAGACGCCAGGTGGAGCTCCTTAGCTTTAAGCACAATCTGCTCATAGAGTGCTTTTCCCCCCGCCCGGTCTGTCTCCCCGATAAATATTCTTAGCAGCATCCCCTCTTCCCGAGTCTCCATATTTATCTCCTATCTTATTAGGCTCATCATATACCTTGATAATATAAACCCGGCAAAAACAAGTCCCAAACCCAGCGCGTTACTGAGTACTATGTTTATCAGCGCATACCCGACCTGCCCCTCTCTCAAGAGGTTAAAGCTCTCAAGCCCGAATGTTGAAAATGTCGTAAAAGCCCCCAGAATCCCGATAAATATAAACGCCCTTGAATTAGGGGAGCTTCCTATGACTTCAAATATCTGCCATAGAAAACCGATGGCAAAGCACCCTATCATATTTACAGCCAGCGTACCCCACGGTAAAAAGCCGTCAAAGTATTTGTATGTCACTCCTGACACTGAATATCTGAGCAGCGCTCCGGCTGCGCCTCCAATAGCGATGTATACGAGACTGGACATATGAGATCCCATATTAAAATATGAACTTCCGACGGACAGAGAATGATAACATATTATTTCTTTGTGTCGTGAGTGGAATTATATTGTAGATAAAGTATTTTTTACCCGATATTAGTAACCGGAAAAGCTTATGT
>QIHJ01000061.1 GCA_003229065.1 Candidatus Dadabacteria bacterium | reverse complement strand
CTGCGCTCCTTCCTGTTTGGCAGGGTGACGAAGAAAATTTCATCGAACCTACCTTTCCTTAATACTTCAGGGGGAAGAAGGTCAATTTGGTTAGCTGTGGCTGTTATAAACACAGGATATTTCTTTTCCTGCATCCAGGTGAGGAAGTATCCGAATATCCTCGAGGTCGGGCTGTCTCCTGATTTCTCGCCGCTCCTTGTGATACCGGCCTCCATCTCGTCAATCCATAGCACGCAGGGCGCTGTCGCCTCGACTGTCTTTATAGCTCTTCGAAACGCCTCCTCCGGGCTTCCGAACGCTTCGCTGTATACCCGGTTTAAATCGAGCCTTAAAAGCGGAAGACTCCACGCGTTCGCAATAGCCTTTGCGCAAAGGCTTTTACCACAGCCGCTGATGCCCATCAGCAACAGACCTTTGGGAGTGTCGAGACCGTACTCCCTGGCCTCTTTTGAAAACGCCATACGCCTCGTGTAAAGCCACTCTTTTAGGTTTTCAAGTCCGCCTACCTCGTCTATATCGACCCGGCTTCTTACAAAATCGAGAGTCCCGGTTTTTCTGACGAGCTGTGCTTTTTCCTCAAGGAGATCATCAATTGTATCCTCATCCATGCTCTCTTTACCGACAAGCACTCTCCTTAACGCAAGCTCCATTTCAAGTGCGCCGAGCCCCAATAGCCCGTTTATACAGGCCTCTCGCATGTTGGGTTTTAGCGACTCGCGGACACCCTCGGATGTTGAGGATTTAATAACGAAGTCAAAAACCTTTTCTGTTTCAGAGCGGTCGGGCAAGCCAACGTCAATTACCGATATCTCCTTTTCGAGATCGTTCGGAAACGACAAGGAACTGGAAATTAGAAATAGAGTTTTGGAGCTCTTTCTGAGATTCTGATAAAGGTCCTTTAGCATTCTTATAAGCCTGGGCTCGGTGAGATAATACTGAACATCCTTAAATATATAAAACCCGGGGCCAGTCTCCTTCTCTACCTTTCTCAAAGCTTCTATCAGAAGGGCTTCGCCATTTAGGCTGCCGTTTCCGTTATCGGCTCCTTCAGTACAGGACCAGACGTAAAATTTGCAGTTATCCCCGTGGACTTTAACTCCGATTGACTTAAGACTCTGCTGTACCCGCTCCTCTTCCCAGGAAATGAGGTTCAGTATCGGGTACCCGGCTCTTACGAATTGTTCTATATCTTCTGTGGGAAAGGGCATATCTCTATATGTTGCAGATATTTTGTAATCATCCAGCTGCAATCACATAGAAATTATATCATCATATGCACTCAAGATGTTAAGTTTTTTCAAGACCTACATCATGCCTCTTGAGGTTACGCGTTTGGGGTGTTCTTTACGCCATCTGAGTTTATTCAAAGCGTTTACGTAGGCTTTTACGCTGGCTACAACAATGTCGGTATCGGCGCCCTGCCCCTGAGTAATGACACCCTTGTCCTCGACCCTTACGCTCACCTCGCCCTGAGCATCGATCCCTTCCGTAATTGAAGCCACTATGTAATGCTCAAGCGTCGGGTTAAGACCCGTAAGTTTTGAAACCGCCTGATAGGCAGCGTCAACGGGGCCGTCGCCGCTCTCAGAAATCGTAAATTCTTCGCCGTCCACGCGGAGCTTAACCGTCGCTACGGGGTGCATCTCCGAGCCGCCCGAATAGTTTGCCGATACGAGCTTATAGAAATCGGATGAGCGGACAAATTCCTCACTTATGAGAGCCTCTATATCTTCATCGAATACATATTTCTTCTTGTCCGCAAGGTCCTTAAACTTCTTAAACGCGCTTTTAAAGTTATCGTCGTCGAGGAAATACCCATATTCCTCAAGCCTGGTTCTGAAGGCATGGCGCCCGGAGTGTTTTCCGAGCACTATTTTGTTTGAAGGTATGCCCACTTCCTCGGGGCTCATTATCTCATATGTAATCCTTTCCTTAAGAACTCCGTCCTGATGGATACCCGCTTCATGAGCAAAGGCGTTTGCGCCCACAATAGCTTTATTGGGCTGGACGTTAATGCCCGTTACCTGTGAGACTATTCTGCTAGACGGGTATATCTGCTCGGTCACAAGCCTGGTAGTATAAGGGTTCAAGTCGTTTCTGACCTTAAGCGCCATTACGATCTCTTCAAGAGATGCGTTACCCGCCCTTTCTCCGAGCCCGTTTATGGTGCATTCTACCTGCCTTATGCCCTCAGTTATCGCTGCGAGCGAGTTTGCGACCGCAAGCCCGAGGTCGTTATGGCAATGGACGCTTAATGTGACTTTATCTATATCCCTGACTCTCTCTTTAAGCGTTCTTATGATGTGAACAAATTCCTCCGGCACTGTGTAGCCCACGGTGTCGGGGATATTAATGGTAGAAGCGCCCGCCCTGACGGCAAGCTCCACAGCCTTGCAAAGATAGTCTAGGTCAGTCCTTGTCGCATCCTCGCAGGAGAATTCCACGTTTTCCGTATAATTACGGGCGTGCTTGACGGCGCCGCTTATAATCTCGAGCACCTCGTCCTGTGATTTTCTTAGCTTGTACTTTAAATGTATGTCGGAAGTCGCTATAAACGTATGAATCCTCGGCTGCTCTGCCCCCTTTACCGCTTCCCAGCCCCTGTCTATATCGTTGTAATTAGCCCTGCATAGACCCGCTATCTCACACCCGCGAATGGTATCCGCAATGATCTTAACGGACTGAAAATCCCCTTCTGAGGAGATTGGGAACCCAGCCTCAATTATATCGACTCCGAGCTTCTCGAGCTGGTGAGCTACCCTTAGCTTTTCCTCTGCGGTCATACCGCAGCCCGGGGCCTGCTCTCCGTCCCTTAAAGTGGTATCGAAAATCTTTACAACGTTGTTGCTGCTCATTTCTTGCGCCTCCGCTTAATTAAAAATATAGTCTAAGAGTTGCTTTAGGTTTTGTCAATTGTTTACAGGGTATTAGAGTGGTTTCAGGACTGAATGCCTGGAACTATAATCCAGTCGGAAGATCTATGAATACGGTATCCAGCTTAAATCTCTTTTCTATGACTTTGGACAGCGCTACGAGACCCAGGGTTTCAGTGGCGTGATGGCCAGCGAAAATAACGTTCATGCCCGAGTCTTTGGCTGTGTAGTAAATTTCAACGGCGTCTCCTGTGAGAAATAAATCCACTCCGGCTCTAAGAGCTTCATAAAAACCACCGTAACCGCCGCCACCGCTGCATACCGCCAAAGTTTTTATTTTTTCTTTACCGAACGGGAGCACT
>QIHJ01000069.1 GCA_003229065.1 Candidatus Dadabacteria bacterium | reverse complement strand
CTCGGCCGGCGACGGTTCTACAGGCGCTTCCGGAGCCTCGGCTGTCTTGGCCGGAGGCGTCTCCGGGTCGGCATGCTCGGCAGCGCTCTTTTCAGCAGCCGCGTTCTTTTCTCTTACGGCTACTTCCTCATTAATCTTCACAGTCATAAATCTCAGTACATCGGTATTGTAAAACCTAAGATGCTTTTCAATGTCTCTTGTAACAGTGGGAAGAGCTTTGAATATTAAAATATAAAAGACTCCCCTTTTATGATCCTGTATTTCATAGGCCAGTGCTCTTTCGGCCCATTTATCGGATTTCATAATCTCCCCGTCGTGGGCTGCTATGAATTCCGGTAGTTTTGACTGGATCTTGCTGAGTTCGTCTTCTGTGAGGTCAGGTCTGACCACATAGAGAGTTTCGTAATAATTAGGCTTTAAAGCCATGTTTAATACCTCCTGTCTTGGACTTTAAGGTTCTGTACCCTCTACCACTTGGGCAGGCACAAAACGACAGATTATGTTAAAAGCTGAGTTATTTTACCTGTAATATCCTATTTGTTAATAGGTATTTAAGGATGCGGCTTTTGTAAGTCAAGCCGCATCCAGTTGTTTATCTGTTTAGTTATCTCAAATTAAAAGCGGCGCTATAACGAGCGAAACGATTGACATGAGCTTAATCAAAATGTTCATTGCCGGCCCTGATGTGTCTTTAAACGGGTCGCCGATCGTATCACCTACTACAGCGGCTTTATGAGCATCAGATCCCTTACCGCCCAGATTCCCTTCTTCAATATATTTCTTAGCGTTATCCCAGGCTCCACCGGAATTTGCCATCATAAGAGCGAGCATAACACCCGATACGATAGCTCCCGCCAGGAATCCGCCCAGGCCTTCTGCGCCAAGAATCAAGCCTATTACTATAGGCGCTACGATAGCAATTATTCCGGGAATTACCATTTCTCTAAGCGCGGCATCCGTGCTTATTTCAACGCATTTTGCGTAGTCGGGTTTAGCCTTTCCGTCCAGGAGTCCCGGTATTTCTTTGAATTGCCTTCTCACTTCCTCTACCATTTTTTGGGCTGTTCTACCCACAGCACCCATCGTCAGTGCGCCGAGCAGGAATGGAAGCGTTCCTCCGAGAAGCAATCCGACAATCACGTTACTGTGTGTAAGGTCGATCGAATCGAGCCCCACGGCTCTCGTGTAAGCTGCAAAGAGCGCAAGCGCCGCAAGCGCAGCCGAGCCAATTGCAAACCCTTTTCCTATCGCCGCGGTCGTATTTCCGAGTGAGTCGAGCTTATCAGTGATTTTTCTTACGTCTTCTCCGAGCTCTGCCATCTCCGCAATACCCCCGGCATTGTCTGCCACAGGGCCGTAAGCGTCAACCGACATCGTGATGCCGATAGTCGCAAGCATACTGACTGCAGCTATTCCGATGCCGTAGAGACCTGCGAATGAATATGCAAGGCCGATCGCAATCGCAATCGTGATAACAGGGAGAGTCGTGCTTACCATACCCAGTGAAAGCCCTTCGATGATATTAGTAGCGACTCCCGTCTGAGAGGCTTCGGCAATTTTCCTTACAGGCGCGCCCGATGTGTAGTACTCGGTCAGCAGCCCTATAGCGATACCTGCCAATAGTCCCAAAACGGCTGCGAGCCATATCCATATTATATAGCCGCCTATACCATCTACGAGGCCGACTACTAGAAGAATTATAAGAGAAAGCGCAAGGTAAATCCCGCCTGCATAGAATGTAGCGCGTCTCAGCACTAAATGCGGCTCGAGGTCTTTCATCCACTCAACGCTCTTTGAGCCTATTATGGAAGAAAAGCTTCCGATAGCTATAAGAATAATCGGTATGGACATGAGCGCGATTTCATTACTCCCCCAACCGGCTGCGATAACAATGGTTGCGATTACGGCGCCTACATAGGATTCAAATAAGTCGGCGCCCATTCCTGCTACATCTCCGACGTTGTCTCCGACGTTATCTGCGATTGTTGCAGGGTTTCTGGGATCGTCTTCGGGGATTCCAACTTCAACCTTTCCTACGAGGTCAGCGCCAACGTCGGCACCCTTCGTAAAAATTCCGCCCCCGATCCTGGCAAATAGCGCCACTGAGCTTGCGCCCATTGCGAATCCGCCGATTATCTCTCCGAATTTCTGAGCAAAAGCGGCTATTCCGGCTGCATCCTCTGGATTATCCGGGAGGCCTATACCGAAGGTAAACGCCACTGAAAGACCCAGGAGACCTAGTCCAGCGACAGATAGCCCCATTACGTTTCCGCCTTTAAATGCGACGGCGAGCGCTCTACCCTGTCCTTCCTCGGCAGCTGCCTGAGCGGTCCTTACGTTAGCCTTAGTTGCGGATTTCATACCGAAAAAGCCTGCCAGTACCGAACACGCTGCACCGCCAAGGTATGCCACAGCCGCTCTCCAGTCGATGAAGAGTCCTAGTAAGATAAATACGACCAATACGAAAATTCCGATAATCCTGTATTCCCTGTTCAGGAACACCATCGCGCCCTCTTGTATTGAGGCGGCGATTTCCTTCATTTTTTCATTGCCCTCGGGCAAGGACTTTAATTCGCGGTAAACGATAAAGGCATAGCCTAATACCACTATCCCTAAAACAAGCCCGAAAAGCACAGCTATTACTTCTCCCATTTGATTAAACCTCCTTTTTTAATGAGAATTTATTTCTTTACTGTTCTCTTTTTGTTTATTTTTTGTGTTGTATTCATTCATAGCTCTCTCTAACCCGTCTTCGGTAATTGCAAAGAAGGCGTCCGCCGCACGCATAATCGATTCTTTAACTATCTCCCCTTCGTCTTTACTAAATCCGCTAAGCACATGGCCCGCTCCCGAATCTTTTGCGAGCGGTTTTCCTATGCCTACCCGGACTCTTGTGAACTCAGGTGAGCCGAGTGAGGAAATTATAGATTTTATGCCGTTGTGCCCGGCGCTTCCGCCCCCTGATTTTATCCTGATATCTCCAAGGGGCAAATCCATCTCATCGTATACCACTATGATATTTTCTGTCGGAATGTCGTAGAAGTTCCTTACACTTGAGACCGATTCACCGCTCAGGTTCATATAGGTTTCGGGTTTTAATAGCACAAGCTTAATATCTCCTGTGAACCCCTCCCCGAAAACGCCCTTAAACTTATTCTTTTTTAACTCTATTCCGACCCTTTTGCCAATCTCGTCCACAACTAAAAAACCAATGTTATGCTTTGTATTAGTATATTTTTTACCTGGGTTCCCCAGACCTG
>QIHJ01000053.1 GCA_003229065.1 Candidatus Dadabacteria bacterium | reverse complement strand
ATTCTAGAAAATGCATTTTAAATCAAAATTTAACTGTTTGTCAACAGGTCTTTTTATTTAATTGCTAATTACCAATTATATACGTAACATTTAGGGTTTTGGTTTCAATGATTGCCATGAATGGTATTTACTGATACATCTGCTGCTAAGCCAACTACCTTAGTAAGTGTTGCCTTCTCCTGAGCTCCTTGTACTGGACGTTCGACAGATATATAGAGGGTAAGATAGCCAAGCTCGATAAGGCTCTCCGGGGTAAGAAGCTTCTTATCACCTACGGCGGCGAGCCCGGACCCGAATCCATTGCCGAAGAGGTATGTGAGGATCACGGCACTGGCCGTACTATCCCCACCAATAGGAAGCGTTCCTGAATAGTACTAGCCCTTTCCATTTGAAAATAGCTGGAAGGGTTTTAGAGCCTATAGACAGGATGGCCTATGTATTAAGTTTGTCCCCTATTTGTGATAGAATCCTAATCTCTGGTGTAACGGGTCAAAATGGGTAGATTGGTAGACGGGAGAATCTAAAGAGAAGTGGTATCCTCAATAATATGCAGTTTTCCGGTAAGTAGGTTCAGAAACAAGTATATTAAAAGTTCTATGCCATATAAAGGAGATTCAATATGAATAAAACCGGCTACCAAAATCCTAACCTCCCTGACCTGGGGACTTGGTTTAATTGGGGCTTAAACGTTCAAGACGTTAAGGAATTCTTTTTTGTAACAGGCACTGCCGACGTAAAATCGGATAATCAATCCGTAAATTACCCCGCTGATCCGATCGGGCAATTACGGTTCATTCTAGAGCAAATGGAAGTTACGTTCTCCCAGGCTGGTTATACAAAGCATGACATTGTCTTAGTCAATTGGACGGTTACAAAAGACGTTACAGATGAGCAGACTTGGGCGATTTTGGATGTTTGGGCTGATTATATAGCGGACGTTAAAGTAAAACCTTCAGGCGGTACCTGGAAAAGAATCTATGGACTCATATCTCCCGAAGTAATGGTGGAGCTTGAGATGATATTAGCACGTTGAAAGAATGTCCCTGGTTATCTATAAGATTTAAGACACGAAACTTGGGAACGTATTAGCTTCCCCCCCCCCATAGGATTCATAAATTTTAGTCAATCCCGCAATTTTTAACCCCCTATATTGCGGAGGCTAGGTCGTTTAGGTAGAATTCTCAGTCCTTATTAATATCCAATGCGCCCGTAGCTCAGCTGGATAGAGCAACGGACTTCTAATCCGTAGGTCACAGGTTCGAATCCTGTCGGGCGCGCATTCAATATCAACTAAACTAATCTCAAAATGCGTAAAAGAACGAAGCTAAAGAAGAGGTCTTGCGCACTGTGTAAGCCCCACAAGATGAAATGGGATAACAGATGGAAGCGTAAAGATCATATCTCTCTAAAAGTCTGGGAGAAAGATAAAGCTCAAATTTTAAAGAATCATCCAATCCCAAATGATCCCTAAGCCGTAATTTATTTACTAGCTCATAAGTTTGGGTATAATCCGTTTGTCCAACTTCAAAACGGGGGGTTACAACATGATAGAAAACAAAAGTATAAAGGAAATTTCGACTTCAGAGGTTATAAGCGTTCACGAAAACCAGAACCTGAGCGATGCAACTGCAATATTCAGGGAAAACTCTATCCACCATGTCCCCGTATTAAGGGGATCAAAGCCTGTAGGTATCTTATCCAGTCAGGATATTTTCAAGCTCATTTTCAATGTGGACTCGACCGACCAGCGGATGCTCGATGTGCTTCTAGACAATACATATAAGCTCTCTGAAGTCATGACGACCGAGCTTGTTATACTTGATGAAGAAACAGCTACTATAAAGGATGTTGCCAGGCTTCTGAGCGACAGCTCGCTCCATTCGGTTCTAGTTGTGAATCATAAAGGCGATTTATGCGGCATTGCCACTACGACCGACCTTATCAGATACCTCCATGCTAACATCGGGGATGAAAAGTAGATACTCCCGTTTCGCCATTATTTGGTTCATCTCTTGAGATCGGTTGCATAAAGCGTAAGATTCCTAATCCTTAGAGCTGTTGCATGATTCCCTCCGGGCGCTTATCTAGGCGACCGATATGAGCGGTACTCCGGCAAATGTAACTTGTGAGCGCTACTCACTCTGTGTGGATTTATCCTGCCATGTCGAAGCCGAAAAGGCTCCCTGCCGGGCGTAATCAATAGCTTCACCAAGCACACGGGCGGCTTCTTGCGGAGCATGAAAGCCCATCGAGTTCTCGGCAGCGATAAAGTCCAGCCGCCACTGGGCCTTGCGCTGGAGCTCCAGAGATTCTTTCAAATCCTCGTCCGTAGCGCCTTGGGCTCTTGCCTGATTTATGGCATCGAGCTGCTCCATAAGCGCAGCTCCGGCACGCTGAAGGAGATCGAAATTACGCTGCTGAATCACGTCCACGCGCTCCTTGAGCTCCTCTTCGGAAAAACGGTGACATGTCTGGCACGCTCTGTTCACATTGAGCAACGGGCTTCGTACCCAGTGATCCGACACCTTGCTTGCGCCGTCCCGCATATAGGGCATGTGGCAGTCGGCGCATGATACGCCGCTTCGGGCATGGATACCCTGGCTCCAGAGCTCAAACTCAGGGTGCTGTGCTTTAAGTATCTTGGCACCGCTCTCTTTGTGCGTGTAGTCAAAAAACTGCTCTCCACTGCTAAAAGTGATATTGTCCCAGAATTCTTCTACTTCTTCGGCTTTGAGCCCTTTCCCCCACGGGAAGGTCAGCTTCATATTGCTTGCGCAGTAATATTCCACATGACATTGAGCGCATACGTAAGAGCGCATCTCTGAGCGTGAGGCGTCTTCATTTGGGTCGTATTGAGCTGTCCTCGTACCCTCTCTCCATTGCTCGATCGAAGGCAAATGAGGCGTCGGAGCATCAGATTCTGCCAGCGCTTGTATACCCTGAAGAAATCCGGGTCTGGTAACACGAATTTCCATGCTTTGAGGGTTATGGCAGTCAACGCACGACACAGGGTGGGCGTTTCCCATGTCTTTTAATTTCTGATTCAGGTCCTTGTATGAGTACTTATATGACTCTTCAAACCCCTTTGTCGCATCTCCGTTGCCTAGTTCTCTGTACAGGGGCATGATGGATGCGTGGCAGTGCAGGCAAGAGCCCGATTGCGGTTTTGTCTGCCGCTCCGTATTCTCCTGGTCTTCCAGCATATAGGCATGGCCGCGCCTGTCACGATAGTCGATTGAAAACGCATAGCCATTGAACATTCGCTTGA
>QIHJ01000041.1 GCA_003229065.1 Candidatus Dadabacteria bacterium | reverse complement strand
GGTTAGAAGCTCTAAAGCTCCTGCGGGAAGGAATTACCTGAAGTATGCCGGGAGCAGGAAATGGAAAAAAGTCAGCGCTGCTGTTGGGAAATAACGATTTTATCTGCTGTCAAAAATGAGTTTTTCATTATGATTTAATAAAAAGTCCCAGGGTTTTTACTAAAATTCCGAAGGTGGTTTTTACTTCTCCACCGTCTTTTTTAGATTCAAACTCTCTATGAGCTTCAGATAAGAGCTTCTCACGCCAGATGTAGTATTGGTTCTGATGTATTCCGTAATCGTTGCATATATCTGAAACTGGTCTTCCAGATAAACCTTCAAGTACTATCTTTGTGTTTTTTATTTTACTATCTTATTTCTGCAAGCCTCTTAACGTGGAGCAGTATAGAGGGACTACCGGCGTACTCTATTGGATTGTCTAATATATACAATTTCCCTTAAACCCGGAGTATCTTGAGTTATTCATAATTCCGCCGCTCCTTAAGCCGCTATTACCGAACCCCTTCAGGTATACTAACTCACTTTTGTTGTAAATACGTTCATCTGTTTTTAAGCTTACTTTGACGATGTCTACTAGAAAAAAGAAGACCATATTTTCTCTGCTTCTTAAATTTAAGTACTCTTTTCTTGCGGGGCTCTTTGCTCTAACGCTCGTTGACCTCTGCCAGCTTTCAATCCCCCTGGTAATAGAAAGAGTAATCGATACGCTTACGCTTGAAAAACCGCAGGTAAGCGATTTAACCCGTTTTGGGCTCTACATGGTCGGCATAGCGGTCGCCATGGCTGTGTTCAGATTCTTCTGGAGATTCTTTATTATGGGCGCCGCCAGGAGGATCGAGCAGTCTTTGAGAGACGAGTTTTTCGCACACCTTCAGAGCCTTCACTTCGATTTTTTTTCCAAGAGAAAAGTAGGAGACCTGATGGCCCACACCGTAAACGATATCGAGACGCTTAAATTCGCGTGCGGTCTCGGCGTGCTTGTCGCTTACGACGGTGTTTTTCTCTTGATATTTATATTCGCCGCTATGCTTTATATATCTCCCGAGCTTGCGCTCTATGCCTTTATCCCATTCCCCATACTCGCCGTGATCATATACAAATTCGGAAGGATGATCGAGAAGAGGTTCCAGAGGGTTCAGGATTCGTTCTCTGTGCTTACAGAGAGCGCGAGGGAGTCCATATCGGGCATCAAGGTAGTAAAGGCTTATGTGAGAGAGGAAAACGAAGTCAAGGACTTCAGAGCTTCGAGCTCGGACTATCTGGACAAGAACCTGAACCTTATAAAAATATGGGGTGTCTACCAGCCGATTATAACTTTTATGGCCGGAGCAGCTACCGCGATTTTCATCTGGATGGGGGGTATAAAAACAATCACTCTGGACATTACAGTGGGCCAATTCGCGGCCGCCCTTGTGTATCTGGCTATGTTAACCTGGCCAATGATGGCCATGGGCTGGGCTGTGGATATTATCAAGCGCGGAACGGCTTCTCTAAACAGAATAAACGATGTCCTTATGGAGGAGCCTAAATCTACCTATGAGCCGGGTACGGTGGAGCTTGATATTCAGGGTGCTATCGAGCTCAGGAATCTAACGTTTTCGTATAACGGGAAGAGGGCTTTAAACAACGTTTCTATGCATATCCCTACTGGCCAGGCTCTTGGGGTGACGGGCGCGACAGGCTCGGGCAAATCAACGATCTTACAGCTGCTTACAAGGATAGAGGAACCTCCTGAAAACACCATGTTTATTGACAGTGTCGATGTCAGAAAAATAAATAGGGACAGTTTGAGAAACGGGGTGATTTATGTGCCTCAGGAGACCACGGTGTTCAGCGGGACGGTAATGGATAATATCTCGTTCATGAACCCCGAGGTAACGGAGAAGCAAGTTGAAGATGCCGCCAGGGTTGCCGAGCTTTATGATGAGATTATGGTTTTCCCGGGCGGGTTCGATACCATGGTAGGAGAGAGGGGGCTCAGTCTTTCGGGAGGTCAGAGGCAGAGGCTCGCTCTGGCAAGGGCAGTGCTTTTAAAGCCCAAGGTGCTTGTACTGGACGACGTTTTTTCTTCCCTGGACTTGAGGACAGAAAGCCTGGTTCTTAAAAACCTGAGAAGGGAGATGGAGGGGAGAACGCTCTCCCTTCGATAAGCGGGTTTGACCGGATAGCGGTGTTCGAGAAAGGGAGGTTGGTTGAGATAGGCAGCCACGAAGAGCTTATGAAAAGAGACGGAATCTACTCTGGCTTATACAAGATACAGACTTACGAATAGCGTTTACTTCACTTCGGAATTATGACAATGACACAAACCAATGTAGAGGAAATAGTCTATTATTTTGCATACGGCTCCAATATGAACCCCGATAGGATGAAAGAGAGGGGGGCTCACTTTACCGATATGCACAAGCACTCGCTCAGGGGGTACAGCCTTAAGTTCAATAAGACCTCGTATCAAAAACCCCTGACTGGCTGCGCGAATATCGTTCCCGATGATAGAGGAATTGTGGAGGGGGTCGTTTATAAAATCACGGTTCAGGGTTTGTATAATTTAGACAAATTCGAAGGTTATCCGGTTCATTACAATAGAGTAAAGCTCATTATTGATATAGCCGGGTCCCAAGAAACCGTAAAAACCTATATTGCAATGCCGGGTAAAACCAAAGAGGGGCTTCGTCCGGCTAAATCCTATATGGAGCATCTATTAAAAGCTAAGGATTACATGTCCGGGGAATACTATGAATTCCTCGAAAACCTTAAGACAATTGACTGATTTTTTAGTGTATAATCACTTTAACAATTCCAAGGGGGAGGTGTCCGATGAGTAAAGAGGTTAAAAAATTATACCGTTCTCGTAAAGACAAGATGATAGCAGGGATATGCGGGGGCATAGGAGAGATATACTCCCTTGACCCCACGATGGTAAGACTCGTATACGCCCTGATCACGATTTTCAGCGCCGGGACTGCGCTGCTTGTTTACATACTGGGCTGGATAATAATTCCCGAGGAAAAGCCCGAGTAATTTGCAGTATCAATATTTTTTAAGATATGCAAAGTATTTCTCACAATAGTTTTTCTAATCCGATTGCACTACACTCGAATAAGGAGCCGCTAGTGGAGTATTTAAAAATCGCAGAAAAAGCCGCGAGGGAAGCGGGCAAGATTCATTTAAAGAATCTGGGTAAGATTAAAAAGATCGAATTTAAAGCCAAGAACAGCCTAGTTACAGAGGTCGATAAGCTCTCTGAAGAGCTCATTATCAGCATTATTAAAGACAATTTCCCTGAGCACGATATATTTGCCGAAGAGTCGGGCAAGCATATAACGGACTCCGATTACCTTTGGCTTGTTGACCCCCTTGACGGTACTACCAACTATGCTCATGCTTACCCGTTTTTTTCCGTATCTATAGCACTTGAGATAAAAGGCGTTTTAGAGATCGGGCTCGTCTACGATCCGGTGAAGGACGAGATGTTCACCGCTCAAAGAGGTGGGGGGGCTCGTCTGAACCGAGCGCCGATTTGCGTGTCCGGCACTGCACATGTGGACGAGTGCCATCTTTGCACCGGATTCGTGCATGAAGATGAATGGATGGTTGAAGAGAATTTGAGACACTTCTCAAATTTTATAAGAACAGCACAGGCTGTGAGAAGAGACGGCTCGGCTGCGCTTGATCTATGCTACGTGGCCTGCGGCAGGTTCGACGGGTTCTGGGAGCTTGGGCTTAACCCCTGGGATACGGCTGCCGGGGTATTGATCGTAGAGGAAGCGGGCGGTAAAGTGTCACTATTCTCCGGTGATGAGTACAGTATTTATATAAAGGAAATCCTTACCTCAAATAATCTGATCCACAGTGAGATGATGGAGATACTGTCTCTTGATACTTAGGCATAGTGTAAGCCTTTAAATTTGCACTGCCTCCCTTTTGTCAAGCACGGTTTAAGCTGGAATGCGTATAGCATCCGCCGGCATACGGTTTCTAAGGTGTGTCAAGGGATAAGTGAGACTTCTGAGCTTCCATATTGCAGAGGAGATACGCAGCGTTTGCTTGCGGGTGCTACCCGGCGATTCTAACGACCACTTGTATAGGCTCAATCTGTTAAAAATCTAACTTAAACTATGGTCCCATTATAGGGGGGCAGGTCATTAATTCTACTAGCTTCTTAATGGGGAGCAGTATAAAGAACCCATGTAGACACTATATCATAACACTCCAAAAACCCCATAACCATATATAAGAACACCTTCATCGCTTTTATTTAGGTTCTGTTAGTTCTCCCGCAATATAATCCCATGATACTACTTTGGTTGGTCTGAAGCACATGATAATGCTTTCACCCTCATTTATAGGAAATAGCTCCTTATATTGCTGATATTTTGCTACTAAGAGCGCTTTGGCCAGTTCAAAACCTGCACCTTTCTCAATGATGTCTACTGTTCCCGTCATCATTACAGCCACGTGACGCATCCAATCCTCTGAGTATTGGTCAAGAATGAGGGTTGCCCCCTTGTGTTCGCGAAGATTCCTAACCTTGCGAGTTTTAGCGTGGGTACCCATATAGAAGACCTCTCCGTCAAAGACAGGGCATATGGGCACTAGATGGATATCCTCGCCGTCCATAGTGGCTAGATGCCCAACACGCATGTAGTTTAGAAACCGAATCTCCTTTTCACTGAACTTCACTATAGACATGCTCTACTCCTCCTTAGAAAAAGATTTCAACTCGGTCTGCGGCTGCAGGGAGGAAGCCTCCCACCAAATATAGACGAAGGAACCATTGTGTGTACTCATAATCCCTGCTTTGTTCATTATATGTCTCCCCCAGCGGCGTTTCAACATATATTATTAGGATGCCGCTTCATTTTTTCAGCGAACTCAATAACAACAGGATTTTTGGATTTCGAAAGTCACATTAAACTTCTTGCACCAGACCACAACTGATGAATATTCTTTCAGGTTTATCCCTTCCGGCACCAGGTATTTTTGTTCTCCGCTGAATTTCTGTAGTTTCCCTAAAGATACGTAATTATCTTTGCTGTAGTCCTGAGAAAAACCTTGTTTGTGCAGCAAGAGATTTACATCGGGTGCTTCGGCGGTGGAAAAGTCCGTTCCCAGCACTAACCAGTCGGTGCCATCATCCGTATTCTTAACTATCTTTACTGACCTAGTTGTTTTATGGTTTTTTTCTAAAGTAACAAATTGTCCTTTAGCCAAAGTATTTTCTGCTCTTGCGCTTTCACCTATAAAAGCAAAAAGCATTAGAACAACCGAGAAAATGACTGCTACTGTTACTGATCTAGTAACCATGGGTTACTTCCCTGCATAAATGATTTTCTCTTTAGAGTTATAGCATTTGAAAAGGGTTCAAAGAGGTGGACTTGCAGATTTAATTTGGTACGGATTGAATCACACT
>QIHJ01000109.1 GCA_003229065.1 Candidatus Dadabacteria bacterium | reverse complement strand
CCGACATCTACCAAAGAGAGGATGCAAAACACTTTAAAGTGTCTGAAAAAACTCAGAGTCAAGTATTTGATAACGATAGGCGGGGACGGCACGATATATCTTGCGTCAAGGATCGAGCAGGAATCCCGTGGTAGCATCAAAATTGCCCATGTGCCTAAAACCATAGATAACAACATAGCTCTTCCGGGCTATGTACCAACATTCGGATACGAGACTGCACGACACATAGGCACAGAGCTCGTGCACTATCTCATGGAAGACGCGCGAACTACAAGTCGCTGGTACTTCGTCGTTTCTATGGGAAGGAAAACCGGGCATTTAGCTCTTGGAATAGGAAAGGCTGCAGGCGCCACTCTAACCATTATCCCTGAGGAATTCGGACTCGGGAAGCTGCCGCTAAGTAGACTCGTAAAAATACTCGAGGGCTCCATTATAAAGAGGCTCAGTATGGGCAGGGGGGACGGCGTGGCCATACTGGCCGAAGGGCTCATTGAGAAGCTCGACGAAGATGAGATCAGAAGTCTGAAAGACATGAAATCTGACGAACACGGACGGCTCAGACTTTCAGAAGCGGATTTGGGCCAGTTACTCAAATTTGAAGTATTAAAATCACTCCAGGAAAAAGGGATAGTCTCTAGAATTGTGGATAAGAGAATCGGATATGAGCTTCGCTCAGCACCGCCCATTCCCTTTGACGCCAAGTATACGCGTGATCTGGGGTATAGCGCGGTTAAATTTTTACTGGAGGGAAAATCAGGCGCGGTAATAATCATTAAGAGGGGTAAAAAGCTGCCGATTTATTTCAATAAGATTATTGATAGAAAAACCGGTAGGGTTAAAATAAGGTATGTGGACATAAACACAGAATCTTTTGAAGTCGCTCAAAAGTATATGATTAAGCTTACCGAAAAAGACCTTTTGAGCCGTGATAAGCTCAGAAGACTCTCAGGTATGACTAATTTGAGCCCCGGGAAATTTAAAACCTATTTCCGCGAAGCCCACTAATCGCTAAGACCCAATAAATTAAGTACAAAACTTAAATATGGACTTTTCTTAATTGACATCACACTTAAAGTGTGATAAATAAATGCCAATGTTTTATAAGTATTTTATGCTACCGGCGGCCCTATCGCTCCTACTCATAGGATGCGGCGGTAAATCTTTCACTTCAAGCCATACGGAATCCTCCTTTCCAGGAATAAATATTGAAGCTTCTGACACAGATTCAGACATCATTTATCTGGACGACCGTGACCAAAAAGAAGCTGTTATAAACGTAAAATCAAGCTTCTTCATGATGAACCCTCATCAGCAGGCCTGGATGAGCTATTACCTGTTCGAGAGCACCCTGGCCGAATTCCCGGATGTAGCACCTGAAACAGAGCAGGAAATACCGGTCGTGTACAACGCCCGGGTAATGCATTACGTGAATCATTACCAGAACAGGGGACGCAGGTCCTTCAGCATATGGCTCGAGCGCTCTGGGAAATACGTTCCCAATATGAAGATTATTCTCCAGCAGAAGGGGATGCCGACCGACCTCGTGTATCTCTCTATGATAGAAAGCGGTTTCCAAGTCAAGGCGAGGTCCCATAAAGCCGCTGTCGGACCATGGCAGTTTATAAAACCAACGGCCAAGAGGTACGGCCTCAGAGTGGACTCATGGGTGGATGAGAGAATGGACCCGAAGAAATCCACTATTGCCGCGGCAAACTATTTAAGCGACCTGTATGCTATGTTTCAGAACTGGGAGCTCGCGGCGGCAGGATATAACTGCGGGGAAGATAGGGTGCAGTCTGCTATAGACAAGTACGGGATTAATGATTTCTGGCAGATTTCCGAATTTACACTACCTAAAGAAACAAAGAATTACGTACCAAAGCTCATGGCAGCGCTAATCGTTGCCAAGAACCCGGAAAAGTATGGATTTGCAGGAATTCAGTACCAACCCTCACAAGACTACGAGGTAGCTTACGTACCCGGGCAAAAGAGCCTGAAAGATATTGCCGGGGTGATCGGCGTAAGCCAGAGCACTCTGGTAGAGCTTAACCCGGCGCTGAAACTTAAGGCGACGCCTCCGGGTGCTACATACGATATCAATGTACCTCCGGGGTACGGCGTAATCGTAGCCCAGAAGTCAACGGAGCTTACGTCTCTCTCAAACGTTAACACCCAGATTGCAAAATACGGCGGAGGGGGTACGAAGAGGCATAAAGTGAGAAGGGGCGACACGCTCGGCAAGATCTCTTATAAATACGGCGTGAGCGTGTCAAAGATAAAGAGGGCAAACGGGCTACGCAGCTCAACCATCAGAGTGGGGCAGTCCCTTAAGATACCGGGCGTGGCCGGCGGAAGCTACACACCTTCACACCACAACACAAGCACTGCCAAGTATAAAGTCCGCTCAGGCGACACTCTAGGCGCCATATCAGCAAGGCACAGGGTGAGTATAAGCTCTGTAAAGAAAGCAAACGGACTCAGAGGATCGCTAATTAGAACCGGGCAGATGCTCACGATACCGGGCTCTTCGGGACGTTATTATGAGACGGAGAGAGGCTCCGGTAGTACGACAAAGACCGCAACATATAAAGTTAGATCAGGTGACACACTGGGTGTTATCGCGTCCCGGCACAATGTAAGCGTCTCAACGATAAAAAGAGCGAATGGGATTAAAGGCTCGATAATCAGACCAGGGCAGGTACTTACCATCCCTTATTTATCAAACGGCTCCCGGACCGCTTCAACAAACAACTATGCAAAGACCAGCACTACTAAATACAAGGTAAGATCAGGAGACACGCTGGGCACTATTGCAGAGCGTCACGGTGTCAAGCTCGCTACACTCAGGAGCACCAACAACATCCACGGCTCGACCATCAGAACCGGCCAGGTGCTTACCATTCCGGGCTCTTCAATCGGCTCGCACCGAGGAGCATCAAGAAATAACGTAAGCAATGGCAGCCCGGGCACATACAAGGTTAAACCGGGGGATACGCTTGGAATTATAGCCCAGAGACACGGGGTCAAGCTCGCATCGCTCCGCTCCGCTAACAATTTAAACGGCTCAACTATCAGATCGGGACAGGTCTTAACAATACCAAACGGCAACTATTCAACGAACAGCAGTGCAAAAAAGAGCGCCCCCAGCAAATATACGGTTAAATCGGGCGATACGCTGGGCTCGATCGCTCAACGGCACGGAGTGAGGCTCGCGTCGCTAAAGAGCGCTAATAATATTAAAGACTCCACGATCAGATCAGGTCAGGTGCTCACAATACCAAACGGCAGCCACAGCTCTAA
>QIHJ01000318.1 GCA_003229065.1 Candidatus Dadabacteria bacterium | reverse complement strand
ATAGCGGTTAAAGAGCCTGAAACAAGCCCACTTTTGAACATTTAATTCAAATTGTTAATATTTTCATCCTGACTTCAGGGAGAGGTGACCGAGCGGCCGAAGGTGCACGCCTGGAAAGCGTGTAGGGGGTTTACGCTCCCTCGAGGGTTCGAATCCCTCCCTCTCCGCCAGAGAATATAGATAAAACGGGAAGCGGACGATAAATATTTCAGTTATTATGATATGTAACAGCAGCATGATATGAGTATAAATTGTGTTTTATATTTGTAGTTTTGTGAATAGAGATAAATTTCCAGCTAGTCAGGCCCGTACGGCAGAGGCTTGCAAACTCCGCCAGGCCCGGAAGGGAGCAACGGTAGCAAAATCCCCTGAGCGTTGCGGTTAACCTGACTAGTTGGTTTAGGTGCAAAATGTCCTACCTCGTCCTTGCCAGAAAATGGAGACCTAAAACCTTTGACGATATCGTCGGGCAGGACTACATTACACAGACACTTAAGAATGCCGTATCGAGCGGTAAAACCGCCCATGCCTTTATATTCTCGGGCCCGAGGGGAGTTGGGAAAACTTCAACAGCAAGAATAGTCGCCAAAGCCCTTAATTGTAAGAATGGGCCTACCCCTGACCCCTGCTCGGAGTGTACGTTTTGTATGGAAATCTCTCTAGGCCGCTCACTCGACGTGATCGAGATTGACGCCGCTTCACACACCGGAGTAAATGACGTAAGGGAGATTATCGAGAATATAAAGTATCTTCCGACTTCGGGTAAAAATAAGATATACATAATTGACGAAGCACATATGCTATCTCAGTCGGCTTTTAACGCACTCCTTAAAACTCTTGAAGAGCCGCCGCCCCACGTACTTTTTATCCTAGCTACGACCGAAGTGCATAAGATCCCCGTCACTATACTTTCCAGGTGTCAGAGATATGATTTCAAAAAAGTCACGGTCGAGGAAATACGAAAGCAGTTAAAAACAATAACCTCAAAAGAATCTGTTAATATTGATGATGAGACTCTTCACTTAATTTCTCAGGAAGCGGACGGCAGCTTACGGGATGCGCTCAGCCTCCTGGACCAGCTGATTGCGACATTCGGAAACGATATTAAGCATGAAGAAGCAATTGCGATCCTGGGAATTCTTGACAAGGCCTTATTAAAGTCAGTCCTTAAATCAGTACTACAGAGTAATACCAAGTCCTCCATAGAGAGCTTGAACAATGCAATCGAAAAAGGTATCAGCCCAAGACGTTTTGCAGAGGATCTGCTTAAGGTCCTTCGGTACTCGGTCTTAGTTAAAACCTGTGGGAAGTCCGTCGTAGCGGAGCTTTCAGAAGAAGAAATAACGGATATCGAGAAACTTACATCAGAAGTAAACGCAGAGAGTCTTGAATCTCTTTTCAATTTAATGCTGGAAGAGGCTCAGAATATTCAAAAATCCTTTTATCCCCAAATGGCGCTTGAGCTAACTCTAATTAAATTATCTACAATGGAGCGGATAGTCCCTATAGAGGAGATTATAAGTAGAATTGAATCTCTGAGAAGCTCTTCAGAATCGGATTACGGGAAATCCGGGCGCATGGACGAGCACCGTGTTGGTTATACTAAAAAAGAAACCCCGGGTGATGTAGAGCCCGAACCGATTGAAAAAGCTGAGGATCCTAAGCCGCCCGAACCTGAAGCTAAGGAGAGCATGCCCGAGGGAAATAAAGAGGGTAGCTTTATAGAGTTTATAAAGGGTAAAAAAAGGATACTCGGGACAAGACTCGAGCAGGCAAATGAGATAGTGATTGAAGATTCCCGCATCAGGATAATTTGCGGCAAAGGATCGCCCGAGGCTCTTCACTTGAAGAGGCAAGAGTCTAAGGAAGCGCTTAAGAATTACAGCGGGGAATTCTACAGCAGGGAGATGAGAATCGATATTGAGGAAACCGACTCGCCTGCAAAAAAGAGCCGGGGCGGCGGGATGCAGAGTAAAGATATAAAAGAACAAAAAGCTGTAAAAAGAAAAAAGATTCACGATGACCCGATAGTAAAAGAGGCAGAGGAGATATTCGGGGGCAGGGTCATAGATACAAAACCAAATTAAAAGGAGCTGAGCAATGAAACTAGGCGGCGGCAACATGAAGAACTTACTTAAACAAGCCAACAAGATGAAGGAGCAGATGGAAAAGCTCCAACAAGAAGCCGGAGAAAAAACTGTCGAAGCCTCATCAGGCGGGGGGATGGTAACTGTAGTCGCCAAGGCTAAAGGCGAGGTGGTTTCGATTAACATTGAGCCCTCCATCGTGCAGGACGATGATATGGAAATGCTCCAGGACCTGGTAACCGCCGCAGTGAACGAAGCCTTGAGCCGGGGTCAGGAACTAATGAAAAACGAGGTTTCTAAACTTGCAGGGGGGATGGGTCTGCCCCCGGGTCTTATCTAAGCCATGAACCGTACAGGTCTTCCGGATCCGATTTCAAAACTAATAAACGAGCTGTCAAAGCTGCCTGGTATAGGCGAGAAGAACGCAACCAGGCTTGCATTTCATATATTCAGGGCGCAAGACTCTTATGCACAAAGTCTGTCCCGTGCTATAATCGATACGAAAACCAAGGTAATTGTTTGCACCACCTGCTTTAACTTCGCCTCCCATTCACCATGTACAATCTGTAAGGACACGGAAAGAGACCCGGATTCCATATGCGTGGTGGAAGAACCGCTAGATCAGCTTGCGATTGAGAGGAGCAGGGGATTTACGGGCCGCTACCATGTGCTTAATGGGGTCATTTCACCTATAGACGGCATAGGCCCCGAGGACTTGAGGATAAAGGAGCTCATTGCAAGAGTTGAGCGGGAGAGTGTAAAAGAGGTGATAGTAGCTACGAACCCGAGCGTGGAAGGAGAAGCTACGGCGCTTTATCTGGCGAAGCTGATTAAGCCCCTGGGGATAGAGGTCAGCCGGATCGCCCATGGCGTGCCCATGGGTGGCGATATAGAATATATTGACGAAATAACATTAAGTAAAGCTATTAGGGATAGAAAGCATATATAATATAGCAACTCATAATCTGTAATGTATTGAAAACGAGCGCAAGATGGAGGACGAAATGCCTAGAATCGGCAGAGCTTTTAACGAGCTCACAGTGGGAGATAAACTGAGTGAAAGCATGACGATCACCGAGGCTCATGTTGTAAAAGCGGCGGGGCTCTTTAACGACTACAACGCGCTTCACACAAACGAGCTAGATATGAAGAGCTCGAGGTTTAAAACAAGAATAGTCCACGGAGCTCTGACATTCAGCCTTATGGTCGGGGTATATAGTA
>QIHJ01000156.1 GCA_003229065.1 Candidatus Dadabacteria bacterium | reverse complement strand
CTATAAGTGAGATATCCATTATACTCTCATTGGCATAATAACCGAGAGATACATATCTTCTCCCTCTGGCTTAATTACGGCCGGGCTGAGCTCGTCGATGAGCCCGATCTCGACTCTATCCTCTGTAATAACCTCAAGGACATCCATTAGGTATCTTGCGTTAAACCCAAGCTCGACCGGGTCTCCCGAGTAACTTAGAGATACTGTCTCCTTGGCCTCCCCCACTTCGGGAGAAACAGAGACGAGAGTCAAGCTGTCTTTATCGATATTAAATTTAACGCTCCTCGTTTTCTCTGAAGAAAGTATGGACACACGTCTTAGGGCACTCAATAAGTTGTCCCTCTCCAAGCTAAGCGTAAGCTTTGTAGATTCGGGAGTCACCTGTTTATAATCAGGGAAATCCGCATCAATAAGTCTTGCCACCAGTACAATATCCTCCCCTTCTGCCATGAAGAAGTTATCACCAACCCCTATCTTTAATTTCTCTGAGAGCTTAAGCACTTTTCTAAGCTCCCCTACTCCTTTTTTCGGCACCACGAACCCCTTGTCGAACTTAACTTTAGTATCAATCTCTTTTTCTACGAGTGAGAGTCGGTGCCCGTCTGTCGCTACAAGTCTGATTCCCTTATCCCCGGCTTCTTCAAAATAAATACCTGCCAGGTTTCGCCTGAGTTCATCCGGAGAAACAGCGAAAATAGTTTTTGAAATCATCTCTTCAATTATAGAGCTTTGAACTGAAAAGAGCTGATCCGAATGCAGCTCCGGAATAATCGGAAAATCCTCACTCGGAAGCCCTGCAATTTTGAATACCGCTGATGATGTCCTTATCTCAACCCAGTGATTTCCGATCTCCTCAATCTCGACTTCCCCATCCGGAAGCTCCTTTATTATCTCATAGAGCTTCCTTGCAGGTATTGCAAGGCTGCCGTCTTCCGATACTTCGGCATCGCACCATGTGCTCATAGTGGTCTCTAGATCAGTTGCAGAAATCTCAATCTTATTTTTACTGATAGTGATAAGTACGTGAGAGAGAACTGGCATTGTGGCGCGTCTTTCCGATATCCCTTGTACCAGACCGAGCTTCTGGGAAAATACTCCTGCTTGTGTCTTAAATTTCATTCTGTCTACTCCTGTGTACTAATAACATTCAATATACTATATTAATAGTAGTAATAGTAGTAGGGCCTGTTAGTAACTTGTTTCTCGCCCTAAACACCTGCAAATATTAGCTTTCTTGTGTTGATAACCATGTTTATAGTTTTAGAATTCTATCAACATCCATCCACAGCTCATACCGACTTTTTCGCTTAGCGCTGTTTATCCACAAATTCACCCACAGGTTTATACACTGTTTATCCACTCATTAAACTCTCAACATTGCGGGATAGAGTTTTCACTGTGTTTGTCAAAGTGGGATCATTTCCCATATTCTTTTCAATTTTCTTTACGGCATGGATTACCGTGGAGTGGTCCTTTCCACCGAATTTCTCGCCTATCTCGGGGTAGGAAGCCCCGGTGTATCTCCTCGCGAGGAACATGGCAATCTGTCTTGGGAGAGCAATATTCTTCTGCTTCCTTCCTGATTTTAGGTCCTGAACCCTGAGTCCGCAGTAGCTTGCGACTTCTTTTTGAATGCTCTCGATGCTGAGGAATTTCTTGTCCTGTTTCTTCAAGATATTCTTAAGCACTTCCTTTGCCAGATCAAGAGTAACTTCCGTGTTTAAAAGCTCTGCGTGAGCCATTATATTCGTAAGAGTACCCTCAAGCTCCCTAATATTCGAAGTGGTGTTTTCGGCCAGGTAGAGGGCCACTTTGTCAGGAAGAGAAAGGCCTTCTGATTCCGCCTTGTTTTTAATAATAGCAATTCTGGTTTCAGTCTCGGGGGGCTGTATGTCGGTAATGAGACCCCACTCAAACCTCGATCTGAGCCTCTCCTCTAAGTAAGACATCTCCTTGGGGGATTTATCGCTTGTGAGGACGATCTGTTTTTTAGATTCATAAAGCGTATTAAATGTATGGAAGAACTCTTCTTGTGTGCTCTCCTTTCCGGCAATAAACTGTATGTCGTCAATCAGAAGCACATCGCACCCGAAGCGGTAGCGGTTTCTGAATTCTTCCATTTTGTTTGATTTTATGCTGTTAATTACCTGGTTTGTAAAATGTTCTGCGGAAATACAGCACACCCTCGCCATATTTGACGTGGCGCTTAGAACATAATTCCCGATAGCGTTTATTAAATGTGTTTTACCAAGCCCCACTCCGCCGTAGATAAACAGCGGGTTATAGGATTCTCCGGGCTTTCTTGCAACGGCTGTCGAAGCGGCATGGGCGAACTGGTTGCTCGAGCCCACAATAAATCTATCGAAGCTGTAATTGGGGTTTAAAACCCCCCTGTAAAGCTTATCGGTTGTTGAGAGTTTCTGGGCCTCTATTGTGACTGCGCTCTCTTTGTTTTTACCCTCTTTAAGTGCTCGGCCTTCCTCGGGCGAATCAATCACCACTTCTACGCTCTTACCGTACACCTCTTTAACCGTATCGCTAATGAATTCAAGGTAGTGGTTATTTATCCAGTCCCTGTCAAATTCACTATTCGCTTTAAGCACAAGGCCGTCCTCGGTTTCAGACAGCGGCTCGAGCGGTGCAAACCAGAAGAACACCTGAGGGTTTGATTTCTTCTTAATCCTCTCAAGCACAGGTTGCCACCGGACTTTGTCGTCCGAGGCCTTAGGGCTATCATTTGTAACTCCAGGATTTTGCTCTAATACCGAAGAGCCTATAAAGTACTCCATACCTCTGCCCTCTTCCGTTGAGTCAGAAAAAAGAGATCTTAAATCATGTTTGAGAGGCAGTCTTTTAGCGGTCAATTTTACTTCAATCCTCCGGAATTTAAAGGCAATCCATCCACAAGTTATCCACAATTGTGGATAACTTTTACTATAAAATTAAATGTAAAGTTTGGTCCCACCCAGATCCGTAAGTTACATCCTAACAGATACCAAAATACGTTGTCAAGTGTTTTGATTTAATCGCATGATTGCAGTGATTTGCACCGCCTAAATTTGGAGATTGCTCATGTATCTTGAAACAGTTTGCTTGATCTCATATAGTTTATTTGGGTTCAGGAGAAGGCTTGTTTACATTACTAACTATCTGTGAATATTAGATATATTGCCCAAATTGTAGATTGAATTTATTTGCTAGGCAGTGTTGCCTGCGTGCTCTAATCCCTTTTTTTCATCGACGCGTAAAAGTAAAATCGCTCCTCCAATAAAGAACACGACAAGCATAACAATGGCGAGACGGCTAGAGC
>QIHJ01000055.1 GCA_003229065.1 Candidatus Dadabacteria bacterium | reverse complement strand
AATGTATGACTTTTCCTAAAGTATCGGTCTTCAGCAGTGCGTTTAACTTTCGTATCATAGATGAGGGCATGTGTTCTCCCTTGAGCAGAATTCACAGTATTCTAACTGTTTAACAGTATTAGTTGAATGCCGGAGATGATGTCCTGAAAGAAATGGCATATTAAATGATCAGGTGGAAAAATTGAAGCTTATACTTATAATATTGTGTAAGCTTTTAAGAGGCGAGCTTTTAGAGCAAATTACTATAAGAGGAATTAACATGAAACAAACATTCATAATCCTGTTAATTATTTCGTTCCCTTTCCAGGCAGCTATTGGGGATTCACAAGAGAGCAAGCTCTCCAATATGAATCCTGATGAAATAATATCTGTAGATATAGCCGAGGTAGTCTCCCAGCCTAAGGAATATGACGGCAGAAAAGTAACCCTTGAAGGAGTTGTAAAGAAAGTGAAGTATACAAAATCGAGCAAAGGAGAAGACTTTACGGTATTTAAATTGAAAGACTCTCAAGGCAACGAGGTCGGAGTGTATTATGAGGATGAGCATTTGCCTATTACCAAGGGCGACACAGTGCGTATAATGGGTAAATTCAGGAAAGAGAAAAAGTATTTTCTATACAAGATCAAAAATGTAATAAAAGCTAGAACGGTCGAGTCTGTAAACGTGATCCCTTAGTTTTTCCGCCTGTCCGCAGGCTCCGTGGTTTTTTGGCTCCGGATAAATTCTCCTTTTAAATTAGGCAATACTAAATATAATATCTTCTATATGACCCTACTTAGACACGGGTTCCTAAGAATTCTCATTATCGCTGCCGTTTTAGTCCTTGCAGCATTAATTTCCCTTAACATTATCCTAGACTACAAGCTCGGGGGAGAAGCGCCCGGTTATATTGAAAAATTATCTAAAGAGACCGGCTATTTAATAGAACTAAGAGACATTGGTCTTGATCCACTCTTCAACATTAGATTAAGCGGGCTCAAAATCTCAGACCCCTCGCAGAACGAAGTTCAGGTCGCGGAAATAAAAAAAATTATAGTAGACCCCGGTATCATTTCATCTCTTTTAGAGCAGAGATTAATTATTAACGAAGTTCTGGTTCGGAGCCCGAAAATCTGGGCCACAAAGGACAATATTGAAAACCTCATTGAGATCATAAAAAAGGGCGGTAAAGAGGTTAAAGACTCGCCCCCTCGGTTTGAAGTTCGGGAAATTAAGCTTGCGGACGCGTATTATCAAATAAGCCCCGAATTCGAACTGAGCTCAAAAACTGTAAGTATCAGCATCAACACTAATACCGGCAAAGATTCAAGTGACTTCACCTTGAGCGGAGACTTAAGAGTTTTTGAGAGCAGGCTTGATTTTAAAGGCACGATGACCACCGGGGGTGATCTGGCTTCAGGTGTTCTGGATATAAGCACGGGAGAGCTAACCTCTAGCGCTATAAAGCTCTTAGACAACACAAGTGATTCCCTTGAGGCCGGTGCGCGCCTCAATTTTGAATTCTCAGATATATTCCGCTCATACGGAATACTGAGTGTCCGGCCTGGAAACACCAATGCGGCTTCAGCCGAGCCAAAACTTAGTATCGAATATGATTTGAACTACGACCCTTCCTTAAAAACCGCCACACTGAACAAGCTCGAAATTGATATAAACGGACTCATGCAGGGTAACTTCACGGGAAGTGCGGATATCGATCAAGGAGATATAGTCTTCAATATTAACGGTAATGCCCAAGTGGACGACTTGAGAGTGTTGAAGAACTGGGTGCCGGCTATGGAAGATGGCGAAATAGAAGGAAGCGTGAGGGCTCAGAATTTAAGCATCAGCGGTTCCGGGAAAAAGGGTGATATCGAAATCACGGGAGGTTTACAGATTGATGGCCTCAGTTTAGAGAGGGTTGAAGATGATCTAGGGATTTCCGGGCTCAATTGTGATTTAACAATTAAACAGGCTCTGGGTAGAGGGGCAGGCTACCCTATGACATCGAAGGGAAAGTGTACTGCCGATAAATTCAGCTGGATAAAGACGGGTGAAATAGAAGATGTTTCCTCGGATGTAAAAATTGCTGCAACTGACAACTGGGGTCAAACGAATATCTTTCTTTCAGAGCTTAAGGGGAGCTTTCTGGACGGTGAGCTCACGGGATCAATCGGTTTTGACTTAAGTGAGGGGAGTTTTAAGCTCGGGGGTTTGCTTACAGGGCAGAATTTAAATCTGAAAGAGGTCCCTAAAAGCGTCATTCCTGTCGATATAGAGGGTACGGCAGAGACAGTCACGGCTAAGTTCAGCGGCGGCTCGGACGTATACGATGCGGATATATCGTTTACTGCCAGGGACATTCTCCTTGGCCTGAGTAAAGGCAGAGCGTTTAGGTTGTCTAAAGTACAGTCTCATAAAAACCTCGAGTTCAATTTTATATCCGGCAATGACAGTGACAATCCCGGAAGCGAAAGAGATGGCACTGTTACCATAAAAAACAAAGGGCTTAGTTATGAGAATCTCACATTCGGAGAGTATATTATCAAAAACGGTCAGGTAAAAGATATCGCATTTTCTTTGACTCTGGGAAGTGATTGGACTCTTAATATGGCTTCTTCGGGCAGTGACTTTAAGGTTTTGGGCAAAGACATTTCGCTTTCACGCTTTGACGAGAGCTTCAGTATAGAAAACAGCGGGAGAGAAGGGTTTTCAGGCCGTGTGACAGGCGAGGGTGGTAAGTTTAAAGCCATAGTATTCCCGAGTCTGGAGTGGGATTATAAATACCTCAGCAACTTCATCGAGCTCAGCGGGCTTAAAGCCGATATCGGCGCCATCGGGCGGTTTGAGACGGACGACCTGACACTCCGTATGGGAGAGCAGGGCGGCTATCCGATCCGGTCTAAATTTAAAAGCGGTATTTTCACGGGTCTTGATGAAAAGATAAATTCAGAAACTATATCAGGCGACTTTACGATAAACGATCCGAATTCAAACTATATTGACTGGGAAGGAAGTATCCAAGCAAAGAAGCTCGAAGTCTTGTCACAGCCTGTAAGTAATCTACACATTGAAGTGATGCCGTCTGAAACCGGGTTGGTACTGGACAATATCACAGGTGAGTTTCTAGGTGGCGCGCTAAGTGGTAAGATCGATGTCGATACGACCGGGCCCCGGGCTAAGATCGTCTCCGAAATTGAGCTCAGCGGAGCTTCTCTGTCCTCAGCTGATATGACCATCAATATTGCTAAGGCCGATTTTGATTTTTCCGGGCTGCTGCCTCAAAACTCTCTACCCGAAGGCAGTGGTAAGTTGGCGGTTCACGCTCTAAATCTG
>QIHJ01000056.1 GCA_003229065.1 Candidatus Dadabacteria bacterium | reverse complement strand
CCCGGTCTTCCGGCCTCACGGGAGACAAGCTCGACTCCCGGGGTGTCGATCGGGATAGCGAAAGAGACCGCGTAATCGGCGTCCTCTTCGACCATGTTCCGGGTGGGAAGAACTATGATCTCATGAGTGTAAGGGGCTCCGGTGACGATTGCTTTTATGCCCCTCACTACAATACCCTTTGCGTTTCTGTCTACTATCCTGAGGTATAGATCGGGGTCGTGCTGCTCGTGGGGGCGCTTCGCTCTATCACCCTTGGCGTCGGTCATGGCGACGCAAGTGGTGAGGTCTTTCTCCTGTACCTCTTCAAGGTAATTCAAAAATTTTATGTGATAGTCTGTATCGAACTCAAGGTCGGTATTGTGAGTAACCTCATAGAGCGCATTTAGCGCATCGTGACATAGATAGCGCTGGGCGCAGCCGGTTTCTCTACACAGGAGTCTCGTCATCTCGAGTTTTTTAAGCAGGTCGTCCTGAGACGTATTAATGTGGAGGAGGCGGTTTACAGTTCTCCCCGTAATATGGGAAGTCGCCGTCATGGTGTCCTTATGCTCGGGTAAAAGTGCGTATTCGTAGGTGAGAGAGATTGCGTTTACACCCGGCTCGAGAAGGGGCTCGTCTACAACGCTTTCTATTTTTTTGCCACGTATATAGACAGTAGGGTTGAGCTCTCTTAAGCTCTCGACGAATTCTTCGGGTGTTTTCAGCATAGTGCCTGACTCCTTAAAAAAATACTCTCATATGGAGCGGGGGATGTCAATTCTAATAATGTCCAGCAATTTAGAATCTGGCTCAGGGTGCGTGAATTTGAAATGTGCCTAGATCGGAGGGGGTTGCCGCCCGTCTACGCTATAGCTGCTGGTCTTCGCACCCGTCTACGCTAAAGCTACGTCGCGGCAAGCAAGGCTACGCCCAGGCAAGCGACACGGCAGGCCGCTTCGCTCGCAATGACGGTATAAAGATTCATATGTACTCGCTTATAGTTATTACAATCGTATATAATAGTTTTTCGACTAAGTGTACGGAGGTAGGGTGATCAAATGCTGCATTGGTTAAACAGACTATTTAAGAAGAAACCGCTCACTGTGGAAGAGATGGAGGAAAGGGTATTTCTGGAGGGCCCTCACTCGAGGCTCCGGGAGCTATGGTTCCTGATACGCGTCGCATGGGGGTTTTTGTACGGGTTCAGGATACTCCATTTCGTGGGACCTGTGGTTACCGTGTTCGGCTCTGCGAGGACAGAGGAGGATAATCCGAATTATCACGTAGCCAGGGAGGTCGGGGGCGAGCTTGCTAAGATGGGCTTTTGCGTGATGACCGGAGGCGGCCCCGGGATTATGGAGGCAGCTAATAGAGGGGCAAAAGAAGCCGGTGGGAAATCGATCGGGTGCAACATCAGACTCCCGTTCGAGCAGGAGCCTAACCCGTACCTGGACGTGATGCTCGATTTCAATTATTTCTTTGTCAGAAAGGTGATGCTGCTTAAGTACTCGTATGCTTTTGTGGTCATGCCGGGAGGCGCTGGCACCATGGACGAGCTGTTTGAGACATTGACACTAATTCAGACTAAAAAGATATTCAATTTCCCTATAATTCTGATCGGAAAGGAATATTTTGAGCCACTTATGGAGTTTTTGCGGCAAATGGTTGAGGAGGAGACTATTAGCGAGTCGGATCTTGATCTGTTTATTGTTACGGACAGTGTTGAAGAGGCTATGGCTCACATAAAAGTCAATATTGTAGATAGGTACGATCTGATACTTAAGAAAATACCTAAACCTTCCAGAGTGCTGCTCGAGGGTTGATAAAAAAGAATGCGCACAAATTAACACAAATGTTTAACTGTTAACAGGTACGTGCCGTGACTATTCATACAATATTCATTATTCTAAGGGATTATTGATGGCGGTACCATTTCGCTGTAGCATTTGATTTTTTGAATGAATATGCGCCAACAGTCAGTAATCGAAGCAAATAAAATGAGATACATAAAAGACCTGAGGGAGTATTTAAAAACGCTCGATGAGCTGGGCGAGCTTCAGGAAATAAACGAGGAAGTCGACTGGAACCTCGAGATAGGAGCTATTATAAGAAGAGCCTATGACCTGCGTGCTCCGGCGCCTCTGTTTAATAAAATAAAGGATATAGAACAAGGGTTCAGGGTGCTCGGCGGCTCGGGGGGAATAAGCCGCCAGGATGGGCTTAAATTCTGCAGAATCGCGACATCGCTCGGCTTCTCTCCGAGTGCCGGAGCTAAAGAGATTGTAAACACGCTGGCAGACTCATTTGAAAAGGAAGGGATTTCTCCGAGAGTGGTTCAGGACGCTGTATGCCATGAGAATATCATGGCCAGAGAGGACGTGGATTTAATGCGGCTACCCGCACCTTTTATACACAGCGGGGACGGCGGGCGCTACATCAACACATGGGGTACTATAGTTGTACAGACCCCTGATAAATCGTGGACTAACTGGTCTATTGCCAGGATCATGCTCTTAGAAAAAAATCGTATGACCGGTCTGATACCCCCGCAGCAGCATCTGGGCATTATACATCAAATGTGGAAAGACAAGGGAGAGCCTACCCCGTTTGCGCTCGTATTGGGGGCGCCGCCAGCAGTGCCGTTTTTCTCGGGAACCCCGTTTCCTGAATATGTGAGCGAAGGGGAAGTGCTGGGCGCCCATTTCGCAGAGCCGATACACGTCGTTCAATGTAAGACTGTTGACCTGCAGGTACCTGCTGACTCTGAAATCGTTATAGAAGGCACAATCTCGGATAAAGAGACTGCCGAGGAAGGACCGATGGGCGAGTTCGCGGGCTACGTGGGTGAGCACGATACGCCTCAGCCGGTTTATAACGTAAGCGCCATCACGCACAGAAAAGATCCTATATTGCCGATAGTAAATGCCGGCGTACCAGTTGAGGATACTCAGACCTGCTGCGGCACAATGTATTCGGCGGCAGTACTAGCAGAGCTTAGAAAGCATAATTTCCCTGTAGATACATGCTTCCTTACATTTGAGAGCGCGGTCCACTTGCTGGTGGTTACAGTGGAAGAGATGGAGCACACGCGCATAAGCGCAAAGAACCTTGCCCGTGAGGCAAAGGAGATAATATTCAACAGTAAACCGGGAGTGGATTTCCCCAAGGTGATGCTGGTTGATAATGATATAGATCCGAGCGATATAAACCAGGTAATGTGGGCGTTTTCCACAAGGGTCCATCCACAGAGCGACGCACATTTCTTTTCTTTGAGCACCAAAAGACATTGCCCTTGCTTCACTATTTAAACGCGGCTGAGAAAAAGGATATGAGCAGTACAAAAGTGATATTCGATGCACTTTTGCCATCATTCGATAGAACCAAAATATCGAGCTTCGAGCATATTTATCCCAAGGAGCTTCAGGAGAAGGTGCTCGGGAATTGGCAGAAGTATGGTTATAAGAAGTAATAACCTGGTTTTATTTAACCACGAATGGGGACGGGGGCGAGCGTTCCACAGCGATGCCGGGGTATAAAGTCAGTTGCGAATATTCACGAAAGGGGAAATTGTGGATTATTGGAAAGAGATTGCAGCACTCACTTTGTTTGCTCGAAATGACTAAAGAACCCTACCAGATAAAAAAGGAAGGGAGCCGAAGCCCCCTTCCTGTATTCTCATAAGTTAAATCTAACTTTTAAGCAGTTAGATTCCTTTTTCTTATAACAATAAACCCTACTATTCCCAAAATACCTGCCATTGCTATAAGACCCCACTGTGAAAGCGTCGGGATAGGTCTTGGCGCTGCCTGCCAAAATTTTATCACCGTGTCCGATGGAATATCTTCATCATTAACGTTTGTTGTAGCAACTATTGAGTCTATACCTACTACGTCGCTGGAGTAAGTCCAGGATACCTGGCCAATTTCGTTTGTTCTGCAGTCATCGGGAACGCATTCTCCACTGAAGGGAACACTCGTTCTTCCCTCGTTGGGGCCTGAGGTTACAGTGAATGTAAGTAATACATTAAATAAGGGGTCTTCTCCTCCTATGGGATCTACCACCGTAGCTGTAAACGTATGCTCCTCCCCTAAAAAGTTAAACGCACTGTCCGGTTCCAGATCTATGCAGGCGCTGACAGTAAACAGGACTGCAATGAGGCTTAGAACTTTTGTTATCTGAAATCTCTTATACATAAATATCCTCCTTTACCCTGATTTTTCAGTTGCCTTTATTAAGAT
>QIHJ01000335.1 GCA_003229065.1 Candidatus Dadabacteria bacterium | reverse complement strand
GCATGGCGGCATGTGCCTGCGGACACTGTCCGCTCCCCTACTTATGTAAAGGTGGATTCGGGTATAATCCCCAATACCCACAAGGCTTAAGGAACCGGGCCTTATGATAGAAATACACACAGGTAATACTAAAGACAAATCCTATATCAGCTACCGCCTAGAGAAACTGGGCCGCGACTGGGTGCTGTACATCACGGGGGGCGTGCCCCACATCGGCTCTGTGACGTGCACGGAAAAGACGGGAGGCACGGGGGAAACCCATCAATTCACTCTCCGGCACCATAGAGAGGACATAATCGTCCGCATGGCTCTTGAAAGGCTGAAGAGACTACTGGAGGGTGAAATTCTCGTAGTGGGAGGCATCCACTACGACGGTATCGAACCGGATCAAATCCGGCAGATCGAGCAAAACTGCGCCTCACTGTTAGAGCGCCTCACAGCAAAATTAATAGATAATTGACCCCGTCCCGCGGGTATCATATATCTAATTTAATTCGGGTAATACCGCCTCTATATCGTCCCTACGCGGCTCCAGCCAGCCTGGAAGCTTTAATTGCGATCCCAGATTCTCTTGTGTCTCGTCAACTATAAATCCTGGCGGGTCCGTGGCGATCTCGAAAAGCACTCCGCCCGGCTCCCTGAAATAAACTGATTTGAAATAATTACGGTCGAGCTGTGGTGTTGTATTAAATCCCCTCTCGACGAGTTTCTCCCTCATTATCAGCTGCTCCCCCTCATCTGCTACACGGAAGGCAATATGGTGCACGGAGCCTCCGGCCACTCTTCCGCGCTGCCCCGAGGGGAGACAGACAAGGTCCAAAATATTTGCTGTATCGATGTTTTTATTCATAAACCTGAATCGGTTGCCGGATTCACCAACAAGCTCATACCCAAAAATATCTGTCAGTAAGTTAGCCGTGACCTCGTAGCCTTCAAGTGTCAGTGTGGCGTTATAAAATCCCTTAAGCGCATATTCTGAGGGTATCTCATCCGTTGCCCACCCTACCCTTGGGTCGTTCCCCGAGTGAGCTACAATCTCGAGCTTAAGCCCGTCGGGATCGAGAAATACTATTACTTCTTCATCTAAATTTCCTGATTTGTTATTATGTAAGACATCGTAATTATCCAACCGTTCAAGCCAGAACGGGACCGAATCCTGAGTTATCGAATAAGAGGTTGAGGTCACCTGCCCCGCGCCTACCCTGCCCTTTGGCACCCCCTTCCAGGGAAAGAAAGTCAATATAGTGCCCGGCTCACCCTTTTCGTTTCCGAAGTAAAAATGGTACGTACCGGGATCGTCGAAATTCACGGTCTTTTTGACCAGACGAAGCCCGAGCACCTTTGTGTAGAATTCGAAGTTTCTTTTCGCATTACCCGCTATAGCCGTTATGTGGTGTATACCTAAAATACCGGTCGACATTAATTACCTCCAAGATTTATTCACTTCAAATCCAGCGTTACGAATACGGATCTTCTAGACTTATTGTCTGTAGTCCTCGTCCTGTGACCCTTTCCCTTAATGTCTTCTACCAATATGATATCGCCCCCGGTGAAATTACGTTTCTCACCGCTGCTCACTGCAATTTCAATTTCACCGTCAAGCAGTATGATATATTGTCTTTCTGGAGCAATGTGCCAGTCGTAATCGTAATCACCCTCGTTTTCCCGGAATATAATATTTTTTACCGGATGCTTCTCAGACAGACGCCCTATATCGCCCGAATCCGAAAGCTCTATCTCTATGTTCTCGAAACGGGAATCACCGTTTTGATCGGAATAAATTCTTGTGATCCGCATTATGGAGTTGTTAATTCAAGTTCCTTAACATTCCAATTAGCAAGTTTCGACCCGGCTCGATATGCGCTTTCCATAAAATCCAGGATAGCTTGTCTAGGGTCATCCGATACTCTCATGTCGTCATACATGAGTACGGCCATAGATCCGGCCCCCTCAGTATTCCAAATGGCCTGCTCGGGCATGAGGGGTTCATTGGCTAAGCCTTGGGGTTCGGGATAAGTATATGAGTAAAAAGCGGGCGCTCTTACGTTCTCATCCCCCGCCCAGAAGCCAAAGCTTATTACCTCGTGTGAATAGGCCTCTCGGTCTGCAGCCGTGCCGCCCTCCATCGCGGGAGCCCGCTTGCCAGAGAACCTTGTAACCGCAAGATCAGCATGGTGCCAATATAAATGCACCGGTGTGCTCTTACCAATAAACTCAGCTCTGAACTCTTCAAATACAGAGTTTATCTGTATCATTATTTTCCAGTATCTGTTTACATATTCTTTATCGTATGAGGAATGTTCATTATCAGATTCAAAGGGGATATTGCTGAAAGGAACGTCATAAGGCATAGGTTTAATCGGGCATTCAATCCCAAAGTCGGCAAGTGTAGAAAACACTTTCTTGTAAAAATCTGAAATACTCAGATTTTCTATACTAAAGGATTCCAACTTACCTTCACTCGTTTTTATGACTAAGCAATGGTCAATAAAATCGAATTCAATTTCGAAGATAAGATTTCCGAAAGGAATCGGCCTAGTAGTGATTCCTCTGGGCGACAGGTATAAAGTCACATGCCACCAATGGTTAGTTTTGGGAAAGAGCGAAAGACGTATCTTCCCCACTATTTGAAAAAACAGATGTAGCGTATTCTTAGTATCCTCCCACTCATATATCGGCAGAGGTGGGAATACGAGGTTTGATTCCGGCCGAGATTCCAAATTATCAGACATAGATTAGGCCTCCGCTCTTGATTTATCATAAACTTTATATTTTATAGCTTAGCGGCGATATAAGGCAATTTTATATCTATAAATGGACCGCTTAAGAAAAACCCTTAGTACCTGGAGTACTCGGGATCAAGATAGATATATAGACGCTCGATCTTCCCGTCCCTGATTTCAAACACATCGCACCACTTGCTGTCAGTCCAGGTTTCGCCCGACTTAAGCCTACCCTGGCTGGATCCCTCAGCCACGACAAAGTCGCCCTGTATTACCCAGTTAATAGATTCATGGTGGTGCTTGAAATCCTCGACCAGCGCTCCCAAGTCTGAAAATAACTTTCCGTACTGCTTGGAACCCTTTGCCAAACCCCAATTTGGGAAATAAACCTCGGCATCTTCTGTGAAAAGATGAAAGAATTCTTTTCCGCTGTCTAGGTTATGCAAATAAGTCGATGCAACCGACTTTCTTTCCTCATCTGTCATTGAATGGACCTCCGATGAATATACTTTTAAACTTGAAACTTTTATACATGACCACTTGAATTTTAGTTTACTGATCTGGTATAATATTTCAACTAGGTACATTTTGCTCATATAGTTACAATATGTATACTTAGTATGTGAGGATCTAACATAGTGGTAGAGC
>QIHJ01000028.1 GCA_003229065.1 Candidatus Dadabacteria bacterium | reverse complement strand
GCATCGTTTTTACAGCTGACGTCCCTGATAAGCGCTTCATACTACAGATAGTGGGGCGGCGCACCGAGATCTCTGAGCTCGACGATTGGGGCGATCGTAAGCCCCGCACTCAGATTGTTGCCATAGGCGAGTCGGGGGGAATAGACGTTCAGGAGCTGCGCAGAATACTCGACGCGTGCATCGAGCAAACATAGAGCCGGGTATTAACAGACTGAAACGGATGGCTCTACCATATCACGTCACTCACGCTCAGCTATGGCCCTTCGCGCTCCTTTTTGTGTTAAAGCTCCCTGTAGTGATCGCTAAGAACGGGGAGTGAGCGAGATAATGAGAGTTCGGAATAGAGCCTAGACATATTTTGCCGGATAATATGAATAAATCACGGAAATCTCCTAGTCCCGGTATTCCCTCACAGCCTGCATCAATCCTCTTCGAGGTCGTAGGGGCGCTTCACGCCGTTCACCTTGTGGAGTATTGCCTGATACACCTGGAGGTTCCCTTGTGACTCGCCGACAAGGAAGTCAATGTCGTACAGGTTGCCCTCGGGATCAGTGAAGTCTGCGCAGCTTACATAGAAATCTCCCTTCTTCACTATTCCCGAATGTAGCTCCTTGAATGTAAGCTCATAGAGCTTCTTGTCCGAGGAGTCATATATAATGTAGCTGTTGTTCAAGGTGCTCTGCTTGATGTGGCCATTCATTGAGCCCTGTATCTCAGTACGGAGCGGGTCCTTTATACTCGGGTCGTCCGCTGCCATAACGGGTACGGCGAAGCCTGTAAATATAATCAGCGCGAACACTCTTAATAGATATCTCATATTAGACAATCTCCTTTTAGAATGTGTATATAAGGTTTATAAGCAATAAAGTTTAATGTATTAGACTCAATATTGCTATAAAAACTTCAGGTATCGGAACAATTTTAGGATTAACCGCGGGCATAGCTTTAAATTGCGCCTAAGCGATTATCCGCTATAATAGAATTCCACTATGTAAAGATGGGAGATAGATATGTACAAGACGCTGAAACCCGGGCTTAAATTTGAATTTGACTACACTGTGCCCGAATCAAAGACCGTGCCTTACATATTCCCGGAGTCTGAAGAGATGAGCATAATGCCCAAAGTTTTCTCGACGGGTTATATGATCGCGCTATTTGAGTGGGCGTGCATCAGGTTTATTAACGAGCATATAGATTTTCCCAAAGAGATGTCGGTCGGGGTCGGCGTAAACCTGAGCCACACCGCGGCCACGCCTCCGGGGCTTACGGTGAAAGTTAAGGGGGAGCTTATAGAAGTAGACGGCAGAAAGCTCAACTTTCAGATAGAATCGGACGACGGCGTTGACGTGATCTCAACCGGGACGCATGAGAGATTTATAGTGGATGCTGAGAGGTTTACACAAAGAGCCATGAAAAAAGCAGAGCAGGGTTCTTAAAATTTTCCTTACACCAATACAATAATGAGCAGCCCAATAGACTTATCAGAAATTAAAGCGCTTACGTTTGACGTGTTCGGTACGGTGGTGGACTGGCGTTCTTCTATAATCCGTGAATTAAGGGAGTTTGGTATTTCAAAGGGGACTGTGGCCGACTGGGCAGGGTTTGCGGATAAATGGCGCGCGGGTTACGCCCCTTCGATGGACAAGGTCAGAAAAGGCGAGCTTCCCTGGACTGACATTGATTCACTCCACAGAATAGTGCTCGAGAGGCTGCTCGAAGAATATAATATTACGGGCCTCGGTGAGGACGAGAAAGAACACCTTAACAGGGCCTGGCACAGACTCACGCCCTGGCCCGATTCGGTCGAGGGACTAGAGAGCATCCGCAAGCGTTTTACCGTGACCACACTATCAAACGGCAACTTGTCGCTATTGGTGGACTTATCGAAGTATGGAGGGTTAACCTGGGACTGCATACTGTCTTCAGAGCTTGCCGGGCACTATAAGCCTGATAAGGAAGTGTATCTCACGGCCGCAGGTCTCCTGGGTCTGAGTCCCGGGCAGATCATGATGGTGGCTGCGCATACTGACGACCTGGAGGCGGCTAAGGATGTCGGGTTCGGCACCGCCTATGTCTCTAGGCCGTATGAATTCGGCCCCAATGCCATAAGTGATGAAGCTGAGGATATGCCCTTTGACATAATAGCCCAGGACTTCAGCGACCTTGCCCGGAAGCTGGGAGCTTAATCAATGGTAATGGTACTTGAGAATGTAGCCCCTTTAGGACGCTCACTTGAAGAGTACTGGCTGATGTTCGGTCTTACTGAAAAGGATTTGGACAAAAAGATAATAGGCATTGGTGACGGCCCGGCAAGCTTTAACGCGGAAATGAAGGAGCTGGGGAATAATGTAACTTCGGTTGATCCTCTTTATGAATTCAAAGGGGAGGAAATCGAGAAGAAGTTTTACGCATCTGTAGACAACATAATAGATCAGGTCAAATCCTCCCCCGGAGACTGGGCCTGGACTTATCACTCTTCCCCCGAGGACCTTAAGCTCCACCGTAAACAGGCGGTCGTAAAGTTCCTAAGAGATTTTGAAAAGGGAAAAGCGCAAGGCCGCTATGTTGTAGGTGAGCTGCCGTCACTGGATATAAAAGAGGGCTCTTTTGACATCGCTTTGTGCTCTCATTTCCTGTTTCTCTATTCGGATCACTATGACTATGATTTTCACAAAAAGTCCATTTACGAATTGCTTCGCATCGCAGGAGAGGTCAGGATATTCCCGCTGTTAGACCTCCTGCTCAACCGCTCACCCTATATCCATCCCATAATGGAGGAGCTAAGGGGTGAGGGTTACCGGGTTCGTATAGAAAAAGTGGAGTATGAGATGCAGCGCGGAGGCAATGAGATGATGACAATTCGCAAAAATGGCTCCGGCACCTGATAATCGGCACTAAGTAATCCTATCAAAACTTTTGTATTCGCTCCGCTTTTTCTTTATCATAAATCATAACCATACAACTACCCGGGAGCGCCCATATGAGAACACTACCGCCGAGGATGCGTGACAAGCTTTATAAGGACTACTACGTGCCTGAAGAGGTACTTGAGTTGAGGTCCAGGTTCAGGGCATTTGCCGAGGACAAGCTCTTCCCGAGGGCTTATGACCTGGGCCAAAAAGTGGAATCTAACGAGAACTTTCCAAGAGACTTATTCCAAGAAATGGCAGACGAGGGGTTTTTCAAAGTGCCTCATAAGAAAGAGGACGGCGGGCTCGGGCTCGACAACCCCGCGTGCGCCGCGGCCTCTCTTGCAGAAGAGCTGGCCTATGTGAGCGCGAGCTTCTCGGGCTCTGTAAACGCCCATTTCCTTCTAGCGGGAAAGAGCCTTGCTGAAGGGTCTCAATATATTAAGGAGAAGTACCTCACTCCTCTTATCAA
>QIHJ01000229.1 GCA_003229065.1 Candidatus Dadabacteria bacterium | reverse complement strand
TCTTCGATCCCGTACTCGCCCTGAGCAAGCACGCATGAAGGGATGATCTTCTTTTTGTCTTTGATTATAGCCTTGACCATCTCCACGGCAGATGCAGCAGGAGCATAGAAAGCGCTTCCTGTCTTGAGGAGCTTTACTATCTCTCCTCCCCCGCCCCTTGTCCTCTGGATGAGCGCATCAACCCTGTCCCTGGGCATAAGCTCCGTGATAGGCACTCCTGCAACAGTGGTGAACCTTTCAAGAGGAACCATGTCGTCACCGTGCCCGCCCAGTACAAACGCGTTTATGTTCTCTACAGATACGTCAAGCTCCATTGCTATAAAAGCCATGAACCTTGCCGAATCAAGCGCGCCCGCCATGCCCATAACTCTCTCTCTGGGGAAGCCGCTCACTTTGTGCGCCACGTAAACCATTGCATCAAGGGGGTTTGTGACGAGTATCAAAATGGCGTTTGGTGAGCTCTTGGCCACATTCTCTGTTACCTGTTTTACGATTGCGGTGTTTGTCGATATAAGATCGTCCCGGCTCATACCGGGTTTACGCGGAATGCCTGAAGTGATAACTACGATATCAGAGCCCGCCGTATCCTCAAAATCGTTGGTGCCGGTAATAATCGAGTCGCAGCCGAGTACCGGGTTCATTTCCATCATATCAAGAGCCTTGCCCTGGGGCATGCCCTCTACAATATCTACAAGTACTATGTCTCCGTGCTCAAGTCCTGAGAGCATGAGTGCGGTCGATGCGCCTACGTTTCCTGCGCCTATGACCGAAATTTTAGGTCTGCTTCTACTCATTTAAGTGCTCCTTTATTAGGTTGTTTTTATTTTAGAGATGAATCTATAGTCCCTACCGATTGTTCTTTTGCCTATCTTTATTTCTTACACGCTGTCAATGTTCTCGGCAATCGCCTCTCCGAACTGTGAGCAGCTGAGAAGCGTAGCCCCGTCTAGCTGCCGTTCCAGATCGTATGTCACTGTTTTATTGAGTATAGTCGTTTCCATCGATTTTAAGATCAGCTCCGCTACCTCGTCCCAGCCAAGGTACTCGAACATCATTACGCCAGAGAGAATAACCGAGCTCGGGTTTACCTTGTCCTGTCCCGCGTACTTGGGCGCTGTGCCGTGGGTCGCCTCAAAGAGTGCAAGATAGTCTCCTATGTTGCCTCCGGGGGCCATTCCCAGGCCTCCTACCTGCGCGGCGCAGGCGTCTGATAGATAGTCGCCGTTTAAGTTAGGTGTTGCGATTACCTGATAGTCCCTTGTCCTGGTAAGTATCTGCTGGAGCATGTTGTCCGCAATCCTGTCTTTTATGATTACCGAGCCTTCGGGCTTCTTACCGTCATACTTATCCCAGAGGTCGTCTTCCGAAACCGTAGTGTCGCTAAATTCCTCTCTTGCAACTTCATAACCCCAATCTCTGAATGCGCCCTCGGTAAATTTCATGATATTGCCTTTATGTACGATCGTAACGCTTTCTTTTCCTTTGAGAATTGCGTGTTTAATGGCTTTTCTTACGAGTCTTTTGCTGCCGAAAGGGCTGATCGGCTTGACTCCGATACCGGAGCCTTCCCGGATATTCACACCGAACTTGTCTACGAGATAGTTCCTAATTCCAATCGCTTCTTTGGAACCACTCTGCCACTCTATGCCCGAGTACACGTCCTCTGTGTTTTCCCTGAATATAATCATATCCATTGCCTCAGGGTCTTTTACCGGTGAAGGGGTGCCTTTTATAAAGCGTACCGGACGTATGCAAGCATATAAGTCAAGGAGCTGTCTGAGCGCTACGTTTAAGCTCCTGATACCGCCCCCGATAGGGGTCGTGAGCGGGCCTTTTATGGATACGGTATATTCCCTTAAATCTTGAAGGGTCTCTTCTGGAAGCCACTCCCCTTTTGTCTCATAAGCCTTTTCGCCCGTAAGCACCTCGTGCCACGTTATCTTCTTGGCTCCGCCGTAGGCTTTTTCCACTGCGGTGTCGAATACTATCCGAGACGAGTGCCAAATGTCGGGTCCAATTCCGTCCCCTTCTATGAACGGTATTATAGGGTTGTCGGGAACTATTAATCTGTCATTATCGTGATCAATCTGGATCTTTCTACCCTCAACGGGTTTCTCAACTGGCATTCTTTACTCCTGTCTTTTTAATTTTTCGTGTCAAAATATAAACAAACTGTACCAAATATCAACTGCGACTGTGCGTCTCGGGACTTCAGCAGGTCCTGGATTGATGGGGATTGTCCGTCTACGCTAACGCCTCGCCGTGACGGGCTGTGCTCGCAATTACGGCCTCGGCTGCTTGCGACAAAGCCCCTTCAAGCCACTAAATTACTAGCCTCCTATCATTTGTCTCAGCACGGTCTGCAAAATGCCCTCGTTCTTGTAATATTTTACTTCAACAGGGCTGTCCAGACGGCATATTACGCTAAACAGGACTTCGCCCCCGTCGGGCTTAGTAGCCTTAACATCTATGTCCTTCCCGGGAGTAAGCCCCTGGGCTATTCCGTCTATATCGAAAATCTCATGGCCGGTAATGCCGTATGTATCGGCGCTTTCGCCTTCTTTAAATTGTAAGGGCAGCACTCCCATGCCAACGAGGTTGCTCCTGTGAATCCTTTCAAAGCTCTGTGCGATGACTGCTTTTACTCCAAGCAATTTTGTTCCCTTGGCCGCCCAGTCGCGCGAGCTTCCCGTGCCGTATTCCTTCCCGCCTATAACGATGAGCGGGGTGCTCTCTTTCTGATACATAGTGGCGGCTTCATAAATCGAGAGCTCATCGTCTGTGGGTACGTGTCTTGTGACACCTCCCTCAGAGCCTTCTATTATAAGGTTTTTGATGCGTATATTCGCAAACGTTCCCCTAACCATTATTTCGTGGTTTCCCCTCCTCGAGCCAAAGCTGTTGAACTGGCGGGGCTCGACCCCTTTTTCGATCAGGTAGCGGCCTGCGGGACCGTCCTTGGGTATGGAGCCTGCGGGCGAAATGTGGTCGGTCGTGATCGAATGCCCCAGGAGCGCCAGCACGTGCGCGCCCTTTATATCCGTTATCTCCGGAAGATCGAGTGAAAAATCGTCAAAGAAGTTAGGCTCTCTTATATACGTCGAGCTGGCGTCCCAGTTATAGAGATTGCCTTCGGGGACAGGTAATGACTGCCACGTTTCATCACCGTCGAATACGGTTGAATATTGAGCCCTGAAAAGCTCGGGGTTTAGTACTTTTTCGACCGTTTCCCTTATCTCTTTTTGTGTAGGCCAAATGTCTTTCAGATACACCTCCTGGCCGTCCGAGCCCTGTCCGATGGGTTCGTTATATACATCGATGTCAACGGTTCCTGCAAGAGCGAACGCCACAACCAGCGGTGGCGACGCAAGATAAGAGAAT
>QIHJ01000296.1 GCA_003229065.1 Candidatus Dadabacteria bacterium | reverse complement strand
TATTTGACTCACCCCGGAGTCTAAATTAACATTACACCCCCATGACGGTAAGAACCCGGTTCGCACCCAGCCCCACGGGCTCACTACATATAGGAGGCGCGAGGACAGCTATATTCAATTGGCTGTTTGCACACCACGCCGGAGGGAGCTTTGTGCTCCGTATAGAGGACACCGACCAGACGAGATCCACCCAGGAGTCTATAGATGAGATCCTGGACGCTATGGAGTGGCTCGGGCTTAACTGGGACGAGGGACCTCTGAGACAATCTGAGAGACTGCCCATATACAGGGAGCATGCGGAGAAGCTCCTTGAGTCAGGGAGCGCTTATAAATGCTATGTCACTCCGGAGGAGCTGCAGGAGAAAAGAAAGGAGGCTCAGGAGCGGGGCGGGGTGTTCAGATATAACCGCAAGTGGGCAGAGGAGAACGCGGGGCCGGACAAGCCCTATGCTATAAGGCTACTTACCCCGGATGAAGGGACTATCGAGGTAGACGACGCGTTAAGGGGGAGGGTCAGCTTCGATGCAAGCGAGGTGGACGATTTTGTAATACTTAAGATGGACGGTTTTCCCACATACAACTTCGCGGTCGTGATCGACGACGCAACTATGAACATAACGCATATCATCCGCGGGGACGACCACCTTATAAATACACCAAGACAAAAACTTATATATGACGCGCTCTCATACGATGTACCACAAATGGCCCACGTCTCGATGATACTGGGTTCAGACCAAAAAAGACTCTCTAAGCGGCACGGAGCTACCTCGGTTACCGAATATAGAGCAGAGGGTTACCTGCCAGAAGCGGTTGTAAACTACCTGACCCGCCTTGGATGGTCTTACGGGAACCAGGAGATATTCACGATGGACGAGCTGGTAGAGAAATTTACGCTCAAGAATGTGGGCAAATCTGCGGCTGTGTTTAATCCCGAAAAGCTGGAGTGGCTTAACAGCTGGTACCTGCGCAATAAGCCGCCTGAGGAAATAGCCGGGCTTTTGGTACCCCTCCTAAAAGAAAAGGGGATTCACGCCGAAGTTGACGAAAAGCTTGCTAAAATAGTAAAGGAGCTCTCACAGAGAGCCAAAACGCTTAATGATATCGCGGACTCGCTTAATTACTTTTACTCGGATGAAATCATCTACGATGAAAAGGCGGACGAAAAATTCTTAACACACGAGATACTCCCGGTGCTTCAGGATATAACCCGGAGACTCACCTCGCTTGAGGACTTTACAATGGACAGCATGAAAGAGGAGTTCGAGAAAGTGATGGAGGAGAGGGAGCTTAAGCTCGGAAAGATCGCTCAGCCTGTGAGGGTGGCCTTAACCGGGGGTACTGTAAGCCCGGGGATATTCGAAGTGATGGACATTCTGGGCAGGGACAAGGTGCTCGAAAGGCTTGAGGAAGCGTCCTCTCATATTTCAGCTAAATAATCTATGATACGGTGATACTCAAATTCTTTACATCTTAGTCACAATTACAGAACCTTATATCCCTTTTTAATAAGATTGTGCTCCCCCTTTAACGTAAGAAGTGCGGGCAATTGAGCAGAAGACGAAGCAGTCGGGGGGACGTGGGTTTTAACATCGCTCTACAGTTAGTGCATTCATAGAGAAACTGGTACGAATCCGTAGGCATAGTCTCCTATTTCTCTATTCAGCCCCTCTACTTTACTTCGAAACCCTCTATGCTTAAAGCCGGTGGAACTCCTGAGGGATGTGAATGAATATACCCCGTTATAGTAATCTCCTCACTTGTGTTTCCGCTGGCATTCTCAAGCTCCTCTAATTCTTTTGGCTCGAGAGACTCCTCCGTTTCATGACCGGGAGCATCAGTTAGCAGGAAAACTTGTCCGGACCCTGTAACCTTTAAAGCAGGATTCTCCTTTCCTTCAAGCTTGTATGTAGTTAATCTCCCAGTCGCATTGATCTTTATTTTCCCCGGAGTAAATCCGCTCTCATGAATAGCTTCGTTAAGTCTCCCTATATTAATAGGCCCATTCTTTTTTAATTGAATAGATACATTCCCCCTCTTTAGATTGGAGCTGGCACTTTGAACTTCCCCCACAGCCTCTAATTTCTTTTCAATCCCATACACGCAAAAGGGACAGGTCATTCCATCTACCTGCATTTCAACACTATTTATCTGTGCAAATGCGGGTTGAAAGAAAATAAGTGCTGTAATAAAAAACCCTAAAACCGGTATAAGTTTTTTTAACATCTCTTTTATCTCCTTACTAAATTTTTTTAAGGAAGATTTACTCTAAATCCTGCTGTAAGGATAAAGTCTGTCTCCACCTGATTACCGTTTAAGTCCTGGATTACCGGTAGCTGAATTGATGACTCAAGTATGTAACGCTTAGTTGCAAACTGAAGTCCGGGAGAAAGAAATAATATATGTCCTCCCGAGTCATTTATTGTGTTGCTATTGAGATTACTTTTTTGTGAAAAAATACCATTCGCCTCTGCCACTAAATATATAAAATTAGGAGTGCCAACGTCAGGTAAAGTCCAAGGATATACTCTGAATTCGTATGCGAGGTCATAAACAAAGCCGTCTCCCTTTTCAAAATTATCCGCTTCGGTATTCACTCTATAAATTATATCAGCGTCCACTTCGTTTCTCCCGAAATCCCATGTAACGGTCGATACTCCCCCGAATTGGAAGTCGATAGAGTCGGTTGTAATCGGCTCCAGGTCATCGTCCCCTGTGGGGAGTTTAACGCCGGCTAATGGGGCAATCCTGAATGTCCCCGAGGGGTAGTCACGGGAGTAAACCGTGTAGCGTGCTATGAGATTGAGATCGCCTATGCCGTTGTCGTTTTTATTGATTCTCTTTCCGGCTGAGTCTGTCAACTCAACGTTTCTGAAGATGTAGGGAAAGATCGCAAAGAGAGCGAGGTCGGGCGTAGCGCCATAGACGAGAACATTCGGAATGGCCACTACGCTTCGTTCCCGATTGAGTGAAGTCGAATCATCCGTAGCTCTTAGCCACTTGAATTGTGAGCGGAAAATAAACCCTCCTTTTCTAACGGGAAGCGCTACGTTCGAGTTAATGGGCGCCGCCCATGCACTGAGTGTTATTATGGATGAAAGACAGATAACGATCATGAGGAAAAACGAGATACACTTTATGCTAATTGCATGCATATTCATTTTTTGGAGCCTCTGTTCAGCGGTTCTTTTTTTAGTGTAAGCGCTCGGACACTTAATCAACTTCATGTTCAATTTTTCCATCTTATACTAAGTTTTTGAATCCTGTCGTTACCCCAATCTACAACAAAGATATTCCCTTGATTATCAACTGCCACGTCCGTGGGACGCTCAAACTCTCCTTCACCGGAACCCTGCTTTCCGAAGGAAGTAATAAATTCTCCGTCC
>QIHJ01000083.1 GCA_003229065.1 Candidatus Dadabacteria bacterium | reverse complement strand
CGGGGTATTTCTTGATATACCCTTTTCTTTCAAGCACCTTTATACTCTGTGAAGTAGTGCCCTTGGTAGCCCCCACAAACTCCCCCACACCGGCGGGCGTGTCGCTATATCTGTTGCACACCGACATGTAGCGCAGTATCTGCATGTGTATGGGCTGAAGGCCGGCGCCCGAGCCCGTAACACGATCTTCTGAGCGGAGCAGATTACCCATACGCTCCAAGAGTGAGGCTATTCTTTGAGATTCCATACGACCTATATTGTATCGTCTCGATACGTGTTTGACAAATATCTCCGGATACGGCATTATATGTTTCGAGTCGATACCAATATAAACGGAGGTATTAATTATGAGTAAAGCTATTTTTTATCATGCGGGATGTCCGGTATGCGTTAGTGCCGAAAACGGGCTTGCGCACTCTTTAGACCCAAGTAAATATGATGTAGAGAGTGTTCATCTGGGCGAGCAGAGCGGTCGTATTGCCGAAGCCGAGCAGGCGGGCGTAAAATCGGTCCCTGCGATCGTGATGGACGGCCAAACCTTCCATATCAACTTCGGAGCGTCAATAGAAGATTTAAAATAGGCATTACAAACCGGGGATACAAGGGACTTTCGCATAGACTCCTTCGTCTCCCCGGCATTTTGTCATCTAAAAAAGGAGGCTTTAAAATGGTTCTATCATCAAGATTTTTATTCAGCTGCTTAGTTTTGACAACATTTCTGTTTGTAAGCTCTTCTGTTTCAGCCCAGGTAGCATCACAGGATGAGATACAGGAGCTAGATACTAAAGATCTTCAAATCAAGGATGCTAAGATCTCGATCTGCTTGTATTTGAATTAACTGTCGAAGGCCAGGCAGGCAAAACGGTGCCCAAAGCCCGTGGAGAGATGAACGGGGCACCTGTGCTGGGTTACATATTCCCTACAAGCTTAAAATCCGAGGACGTCGGTTTTAGCAAAATTGACGGTGTTGTAGCCCTTGCTGTTACAGCTCACCCGGATTTTGACGATACTCCCCTCTGGGATGAAAACAATGACAGGAATTACGGAAATGACGGAGTCACCTGGCATACGCACTGGGTAGTTCTGGTTCCGGACGAAAGGGTGAAAGGCGGCCTAACGGTAGCAGAAATTAAGAAGGAAGATAAATCCGTAGTACTTCCGCCGACAAACCCGGGTATGCCTATGTTCATGGACTCACCCGGATATTCCGTAGTTAGCAGCGGAGACAAATTAAAGGTCCTTGTCCCCTCACAGCGTATAAACCACAAAAAAGAGTTTAATTTTGATGCGGTGAGCGCTTACATGGAAGTCAACACCACAGATGAGAAACGGCCATTACTAGGTGTTTATGAAGTTTATGACGTACTTTCAGGGGATTTATCCTTACCCTATACTGTTAAATGAAACTTCTAATATCCCTAAGGGGCGGTGTGGTTAGTATTACTACTCTGTCCCTTTAGAATTACCGTAATATTATGCGGAAGTTACAGCTTAAAATATCATCAGCTATTCAGGGAGACTTTGAGTTTAAAGCCCTCAATATACTCCTGGTATTTCAGGTTAATTGCCCGGGATGCTTCTTATACGCGCTTCCGTTCGCAAACGAGATACACAAAAAGTATGGAGCGGAGGGGCTCAATGTACTCGGGCTCGCAACGGCGTTTGAGGATTTCGAATATAACACAGAGGAAAATACAGCGCTATTAATCAACGACGGCACTCTGGTCGGCGAGACCAAGAGAGTTCTAAAGGAAAACGGTTTCGAGAAACTCCCTTACTCTATCGATTTCCCTGTCGCCGTTGACTATCTGGCGGAAAACGCCCGAGGATTATACACACTTGAGGACGCTAGACATGTATGCGGCTTAACTCCTAGCTTTCAGGGCATGAATGAGGACGAGCAGGAACAGGCGGTCTCCAATATCATACGTAATCTTGAAGGCCTCGGACACTCTTCTTACACGTTTACGATCAATCTAATGAGGGGCACACCGTCCTGGATAATTTTTGATAGAGATATGAATATACTCGAGCACTGGTTCAGCCACAGGGATAAAGAGGCGGTGTTCAAACTACTGTATAAACATCTTACGAGTGTAAAAAAATAGCGCCGGGACCATACGGTTAACTGTCGGGCCCCGGCGCTATGTCTCTTAAAGGAGGATAGACTTAGTTTTCAAATATCTCTACATACTGAGTGTATCCCTCTTCCTCTAAATTATCTTTTGGGATAAAGCGCAGCGATGCAGAGTTTATGCAGTACCTGAGCCCCGTCGGAGCGGGACCGTCTTTAAATATGTGCCCCAGATGTGAATCGGCGTACTTGCTCCTGATCTCTGTTCTCGGTATTAGGAGCTTATAGTCCTTTTCCTGGACTACGTTTCCGGGCTCAAGCGGCTTTGTGAAGCTCGGCCAGCCCGTTCCCGAGCGGAACTTATCCGTTGAGCTGAATAGGGGCTCGCCGGACACTATGTCCACGTAAATTCCGGGCCTCTTATTGTCCCAGTACTCATTATTAAAGGGCCTTTCCGTGCCCTCGCGCTGAGTTACTTTATATTGAAGCGGCGTGAGCTTCTTCTTTAACTCGTCGTCCGGCTCTTTTTCATAGCTCGCCTCGTCAAATGCCTGAGCCACATAATGCTCATAAACCTGGCCGCCCAGAAGCACCATCAGCGCCGCAAGCCCAATTATCATCGATATTGTCATAAACATGTTTTCTTTCATATTATTTACCTCCGTTCACTACTCATATACGGAAAAGTCTCATATACGGTTTCATGTAAATTATACATCCCACGACAATTTACGTCATAGCGTGTCTGCTAGACGAGCCTCTTGCAAACCTCCTCAATCAGCTTCCGGTTCTTTCGCACCAGGTCCTGTGAGTCTGAAATAATATCGTCAATCTGGCGTGATAAGTTCTTATCTGAAGCCCATAAAGCGTTTGATTCCAAGAAAGACGTTAGTGAAATAGACCGTCTTCGTAAGAAGAATCAGGAACTAACGCAAATAATCGGCTCTCTTACAGTTGAATTAAAAAAAGAAGATTGTAGGTCACTTCAGTGGAAAACAAGCAAGAACAGCAGAATGGCTGGAAGCTTTAGAGAAAGGACTTAACAGGGAGTTCCCCGGAGGAGTAAGAGGACAAGGACTTAAGCTTATGAGCGATAAAGGGAGTCAGCCTACTTCACTTGGTTTTATGAAAGCCTGTTCCAATCTGGAAGTAGAGCAAGTATTTACTAGTTATAACAACCCAAAAGGAAATGCGGATACAGAAAGAATGATAAGAATAATGAAAGAGGAGCTATTTTAGCTGAAGGAATGGGAGAATGAAAGAGAGCTCAGCCTAGAACTGGACAAATGGGTTGAATATTACAACAGGAACTACCTTCATTCAGC
>QIHJ01000432.1 GCA_003229065.1 Candidatus Dadabacteria bacterium | reverse complement strand
GAAGTAGATGTACGAGCGAGTGACGGCTCATTCGGGAGAGCGGCCGTACCCTCGGGGGCTTCCACCGGAGAGCACGAAGCAATCGAGCTCCGTGACGGCGCAAAAAAAAGATATCTCGGCAAAGGAGTGCAAAAAGCGGTTAAGAACGTTAATGAGAAAATCGCTCCGAAGCTTAAAAGGATTGAAGTAACTTCTCAGAGAAAAATTGACGAGATAATGATCAAACTAGATGGCACTGTGAATAAATCAAAGCTCGGTGCAAACGCAATTTTGGGGGTGTCTCTGGCCGCAGCGAAAGCGGGAGCCGCCTCAAAAGGGCTTCCCCTGTACCGCTACCTTGGAGGTGAGTCGGCCGTTACTCTCCCTGTTCCTCTTATGAATATTATAAACGGCGGGGCTCACGCAGATAATAACCTCGACTTCCAGGAATTCATGATTGTCCCGATAGGCTTCAAAAAATTCAATGAAGCGATAAGAGCCGGAGTTGAAGTATTTCACTATCTAAAGGCCACGCTTGCAAAAAAGGGTTATTCAACAGCAGTTGGCGATGAAGGCGGTTTTGCTCCAAACCTTAAATCAAACAAAGAAGCGATCGAGTGCATTCTGGAGGCTATCACGAAGGCAGGCTACAAAGCGGGACATCATATATCCCTTGCGCTCGATGTGGCATCGAGTGAGTTCTTCAGTAACGGCAGATACAAGGTAGAGGGCAGACGCATAGGCAGGCAGAGACTTATCGATATATATGCCGATTGGATAAAGAACTACCCGATTATCTCCATTGAAGACCCGCTCGCAGAGGACGACTGGAGTGGATGGAAGGAGATTACGGATGAGCTCGGGGATAAAGTACAGATAGTAGGCGACGACCTCTTCGTTACGAATACAAACAGACTCGAAAGGGGATTAAAGGAGGGCGTAGCCAACTCTATACTCGTAAAAGTCAACCAGATCGGCTCTCTTACCGAGACGCTTGAAGCCGTTCAAATGGCACAGGAAGCGGGATACACTTATATAATTTCCCACCGCTCCGGAGAGACGGAAGACTCCACCATTGCGGACATAGCGGTCGCCACCAATTCTGGGCAGATTAAAACCGGCTCAGCTTCAAGAAGCGACCGTATCGCCAAGTACAACCAGCTTCTTAGAATCGAGGAAGAGCTCGGCAAAAAGGCCGTCTATCCTGGCAAATCGGCTTTTAAGATTTAGGCCTCACCTGAGTCGGGGATAGCAGTTTATAAGCCTAGTTAGACTGTAAGAGACTGATAATCCTGGTATAATTTAAAGCTAATCTAAAAATATCATTTGTCATTAAGATTAAGGTAAAAGGAAAAAATATGTCAGCTAGAACACTATTCGATAAGATATGGCAGTCCCATGTGGTATTTGAAGAAGAGGGACAGCCTACTCTCCTATATATAGACCTTCATCTCGTACACGAAGTCACTTCACCCCAGGCGTTTGAAGGCTTAAGACTCTCCGACAGGATGGTCAGAAGACCCGATCTCACATTTGCGACGCAGGACCACAACGTACCCACGACAGACCGCTCGATTCCTGTTGAAGACCCGATTTCCGCAAAGCAGATGGAGGTGTTGAGACAGAACTGTGAAGAGTTCGGTATTACGCTCTTCGGTCTCAGTATAAACGCCGACTTGCAGGGTATCGTACACGTAATAGGCCCTGACCTGGGACTTACCAAACCCGGTATGACAATAGTCTGCGGGGACTCGCACACGTCCACTCACGGCGCATTCGGCTCCCTTGCGTTCGGCATCGGCACGAGCGAAGTGGAGCATGTACTTGCAACTCAGTGTCTCAGACAAACCCGTCCGAAAGAATTTGAAATCCGCATTGAGGGTGAAAGAGGCTACGGGGTAAGTGCGAAGGATATAATTCTAAACATAATAGGCCATATAGGCACCGCGGGCGCAACGGGCACAGTGGTGGAATACAGGGGGTCTGCAATAGAAGCCCTCACAATGGAAGAGCGGATGACCGTCTGCAATATGTCGATTGAAGCCGGCGCAAGAGCAGGGATGATCGCGCCCGACAAAACCACATTTGAGTACGTGAAGGGACGCAGATACGCCCCCGAGGGAGCTGAGTATGAATCTGCCCTCTCAGAATGGAAAGAGCTTAAGACCGACCCCGGGGCTCACTTCGATAAAACCGTGACTCTAGTAGCTGATAAGATCGTACCGCAGGTAAGCTGGGGCACAAACCCCGGCATGGTAACGGGCATAACGGACAAAGTGCCCGACCCCGCGGATATTGAAGACGAGAATAACAGAAAAGCCACGGTAAGCGCGCTTGAATACATGGGACTCAAGCCGGGAACACCCATTCAGGATATAAAACTGGACAGGGTGTTCATAGGCTCATGCACCAATTCCCGCGTGCGCGATCTGACCGAGGCTGCCAAGGTGGTGAAAGGTAAGAAAGTAGCCCCGAGCGTAAACGCGATGGTAGTGCCGGGCTCACAGATCATTAAGCTTCAGGCAGAGCAGCTCGGGCTCGATAAGATATTTAAAGAGGCCGGGTTTGAATGGAGAGAGTCCGGGTGCAGTATGTGTCTAGGAATGAACCCTGATATTCTGATGCCCGGTGAGCGGTGCGCGAGCACTTCCAATAGAAACTTTGAAGGACGCCAGGGTAAAGGCGGCAGAACGCATCTCGTAAGCCCAGCGATGGCCGCGGCAGCAGCGATCGAGGGACATTTCGTAGATGTCAGAAATTTAGACCTAGATAAAGAAATATAGAGAGGACAGAGATATGGAACCGCTAGAAAGAGTCACAGGTATAGTAGCCCCGTTCGATAGAATGAACGTCGATACGGACCAGATAATCCCCAAACAGTTCCTAAAGCGAATTGAGAGGACGGGTTTCGGGGAGTTCCTGTTCTTTGACTGGAGGTTCAACGAAGACGGCACACTTAACCCTGATTTTGAGCTTAACCAAGAGCACCTTGAAGGAGCCAATATACTCCTTACCAGCCACAACTTCGGAAGCGGAAGCTCACGTGAGCACGCCCCCTGGGCATTAAGAGAATATGGCTTTCAAGCCATAATCGCCCCTTCATTTGCCGACATTTTTTATAACAACTGCTTTAAGAACGCCATACTTCCGGTAATGCTCTCTGAAGACATCGTAAAAGAATTATTCGCCAAAACGGATGAGAAAAAGGGTTATCAGCTCACGGTTGATCTTGACTCTCAGACTATAACCGGTGAGGACGGCTGGTCGGCCACGTTTGACATAGACCCGTTTAAGAAGAGAAGCCTCCTCGAAGGCCTCGACGATATCGCCCACTCACTCCAACACGAAAGCAAGATTGACGAATACGAGATAAAACATGCGGCCCATATGAAATGGGCTACACCTAATCAGGTACAGTGAGA
>QIHJ01000202.1 GCA_003229065.1 Candidatus Dadabacteria bacterium | reverse complement strand
CAGGTCGTAGACTATGCGGCCGTCCCATTTACCCCTTACAGCCCTAATATATTCCTCAATCTAATTCTCGCTGCATTCATAGGACTGGCAGGAGGAGTAGGCCTTTCATTTGTCACCGAGCATTTCGACAATACGATCAAGGACGAGGAGAACTTTAAAAACCATTTTTCAGTTCCCATCTTAGGGGTAGTGCCTTTAGCAGTTGACGATGAAACCATAAATATAGAGAAGGCCGTCAATGTAAATCCCCTGTCTATTCTATCTGAGGCGTTCAGGGTCATAAGGACTTCAGTCTTATTCTCATCACCGGATTCTCAGCCGAAATCGATCCTTGTTACGAGCTCACAACCCCTCGAAGGTAAAACGACATGCTCATCCAACCTGGCGATTTCATTCGCACAATTGAATATGAAGGTCGTCCTTATAAATGCTGATATGAGGAGACCCAGAATGAATAAAATTTATGTAGATCAATCCGGCAATGACAATGGCTTGAGCACATACTTAATAGAGAAGCACGGCCTCACGGAAACTATCAAAAAAACAGAGATCGATGGCCTGCATTTTATCCCTTCTGGTCCAGTACCCCCTAACCCGGTCGAGCTTTTAGGATCAAAGAGGATGAAAGAGCTTGTCCAGTCCCTTTCAGAAGAATTCGATATTGTTTTGATAGACGCTCCGCCGGTATTGGGATTTGCGGATTCGTTATTAATTTCAAGGTTGGTAGATGGTGTTTTAATGATCGCGAGTCAAGGCATTACACAGAGAGAATCATTACAAAGAAGTCTTGATAATATACGCAAAGTACAGGGAAAGATTCTTGGGGCTATTCTCAATAGGCTTCAATCACATACAGACAAATATAGATACAACTATTACTACAGCGAAAACAATGAGAAAGATCTCAAGATACAAAAGCCAGGCTTCAGTTTTCATAATTCTTAGTCTTCTTATCACGGTAGTGATATCTCGTTTAGGGATTTCATCCGTTTTAGATGATAGAAAAGACTTAAAGTCCATAGAACTAAGTAAGTCTTTTAACAGCAGTAACGCTGAAGTTTCCTACAGGCTGGCCAGAATCTATCAGATGTTGATGATAGGGGATGAAGATCAAGTCCAAGACTTGTATATAAACTCTCTGCAGCATAATCCACTTCATTCTCCTTCATGGCTCGGGCTCGCCGAACTATATTCAGAATCTGGAGAAGAAGATAAAGCCCGTATAACCCTACGGAGGGCGCTTGAGCTTATACCCTCCTCTATTGGACTTCTTTGGGAGTCCTCATTGCTTGCCATCTCGCTCGGAGACCTCGATCTCGCACTCGACAAGCTAAGGGTGGTCGCTCAAGCCGATCCCCAGAGAAGAAAGAGGGTGTTTGATCTCTGCGGACAAATTGTAAGCGACCCGAATCTTATCCTCCAGAGAGTAGTCACGGACGAGATACTGGGAGATTATCTCAATTATCTCATTAGCACGGATAAGCAGCGCGAAACATATCCTGTCTGGGAGCGCTTAAAAGCCAGTGGGGAAGCCACTCCAGAATCAATTCTCAAATATGTCGATTACCTCCTGAGAAAGGGAGACCCGGGGGGAGCGAAAAGAATCTGGGCCGGGCTCTACCCGGACAGTAAAAACAATTCACTCGTCTGGAACGGGAGCTTCGAGATGGATTCCGTCGGAAGGGGTCTCGACTGGAGAATAGGAAAGCCCGAGGGGGCCGACATCGAATTCGATTACGAGAACAAGACGCGGGGTGACAGGTCTGTGAAAATAACATTCTCCGGGAAAAACAACATCGACTTTCATCATTTAAGCCAGTCAGTACCCGTAGACCCCGACTCGAATTACCTGCTCACATTGGACATATCCACACGTGATATCACCACTCGGAACGGCGTAAGATGGCAGATCTACTGCGAGGGCATGAATGAATTTTCGGAAACGTATACCGGAACTATCGACTGGGTAACCGCCCGCATATCCTTCGTCACTCCTCATGACTGCAACGTGGTACAAATCAGGCCCAGAAGAATTAAAAGCCGGAGGCTCGACAATTTAATCTCCGGCGAAGTCTGGATCGACAACGTAAATCTATTTGAACTAAGCGGGGCAACAGATGCGTGATTATGCAAAAACGGCGTTTGAAAGCATATCGAATGAATACGAAGAATCCATAACGGAAAGCAATATTTCGCGGCAGGGAGCCGAGAGCTGGTTCGCCGTACATACGAGAGCAAGGCATGAAAAGAAAGCAAACCGCGCCCTTACAGAAAAAAATGTCGAGACCTTTTTACCGTTGAGAGAAGTCGTGAGTCAATGGAAGGACAGGAAAAAGAAGGTCTTCCTGCCCCTGTTTCCCGGATACCTGTTTGTCTGTATTGACCCCGGAGACAGATACGAATTACTAAATACGGCCGGTGTTATAAGGATACTCGGGAATAACGGTGTCCCCGTCCCCGTTTCCCCAGAGGAAATCGAGACTACGAAAAGGCTTATAGAGACCGGACTGAGATATGAACCCTTCCCCTATAGTATCGTGGGCAGGGAGGTCGAAGTAATAAGAGGGCCACTAGAAGGAGCAATGGGGAGGATTTTGCGGACGAAAGGAGCATACCGCCTCATTTTATCTGTACATCTGATCAGGCGTTCGGTGTCGGTTGAAGTTGATTTAAACGACGTCGATTTTATCTGAGCACAGCGTTTGATAACCGCCTGTATCAACAATAGATTCAGCGCCCTCATGTAACTGAGAGGGCGAAGCTTTATCAATAGGTTGTCCTGAAAGATTTATAACAGAGTCTCGTTATTTGGAATTGTCCCCATTTCCCGGTATAGAAATCAAATCCAATATTTCCTCGGCACCCGATTCAACGGGCTGATCTATAAAGAGTCTTCCGCCCGCGTAATACCCGTGAAATTGGGTGCGGTCGACTGTGACAGTTTGAAAGGTAGGTTATAGGCATCATGGAAAATCAATTAGCAACTAATATTGGCAGTTTGATCAAACGAACAATACCCATGCACTTTGACTGCGGTGAGGAAATAGAATTAATCACATCTAAACAAAATTACTGGTCTATAATCCTTATCTATAAAGTAAACGTGAACAAACCTGGAATGAGTTCTTATAATATCTTCTGCAAAATTCCCAAGTCTAATTGGGGCATATCAACGATCGATGCAATTTTAACAGACGACTTCAGTTCGTCAAAAGAGATGGCAGAAATTGAGTTCAATAGTTTGAGGTACTTGTACAAAGAGTTTGAAAAATGTGGTAATAGTTCGCTCAAAGTAATTGAGCCACTAGGGTATTTGCCCGAGTATAATGCAATTTTAACAAAAGGCGTAAATGACAGTAGCGACGTTTTTAAGTTGTTAAGATCTTATGGCAACAGGAATAGAACTACT
>QIHJ01000357.1 GCA_003229065.1 Candidatus Dadabacteria bacterium | reverse complement strand
GGGATAGAGCTCTGCGTATGCCCTGAAAGCCGTAAGCTCTCCGTCCCCTAAAGCCATAAAGACCTGAACCATACTGTGGGCATGGGTGCCCTTAGGCGGGTAGCCGAGCGTCCGCGATATGCTTACGCTAGAGGAGAAGTCGGCACCTCCGATAAGAGCTGCCCTGACTCCGGCGCTGACTCCGGAACCCTGTGCGCGGCGCATGCCGAATTCAAGAAGCGCATTGCCCCTCGCGGCCTCTTTTATACGCATAGCCTTTGTCGCTATCAGGGTCTGATAGTTTAACTTGTTAAGAAGGGCCGATTCGACGATCTGCACCATAGCGAGCGGACCTCTTACTATAGTTAAAGGGGTGTTCGGGTGAACCACCCTGCCCTCGGGGATTGAGTATATTGTTACGCCTTCAAAATTACCATTCTTCCTTAGCCACTTGAGAAAATCATCATTGAATATTCCGACCCCTGTGGATCCTGTTTGGCTGCGGAGATACTCTATTTCCTGATCGCCGAACGAGCTTCCGTTCATCCACTCAACCAGAGTCTCAAGCCCCGCGTTTATACAGTAACCTGCTTTATGTGAGCCATAATCAGGGTAGCTGCGGAAGAAATGGTCGAACTGAGACTCCTTTTCGTGAAGACCCATAGTAAAATATAGCTGAGCCATGGTCAGCTGGTACTGATCCGTAAATAAAATACCGTCTTCTGATTTATATCGTTTCGAGCACATTAAAATATGGATTACAGAATAAACAATTATAGCTTAGATTGAATAATATCTAAATATAGCGCAAAATAGGCCCAGCACCTCTAAAATATAACAATTTTAGGGAACTAAGGTAAAAATTAAATTTAGTTGACAATATGTGGAATATCCGTTAAAATTTTGTTACATTGCTATCGTATGAGGGGACTGCATGCAAATAATTGTCAGTTTGCAGTGGTGATATAGCAAGATGGAAACTATTGGAAAAGTTCTAAGCTTAACACTGCTCACTATATTCGGTTCGGCTGCGGCTACCGTTTATCTGGTCGACTCCAACTTTTTTCCGTCTTTCCTCGAAAAAACACCTATAGTTTATACCTCAGACTCGCGAACTCACGATCAAGACCCAGCCGCTAAAGCACCTGGTATCAGTGACCACTCTAAATACAGAAAGCGTCAAAGTGAGGCTTATTATGAAGTATCACTGAAGAGCCGTAAAAATAGTGAAGAAAACGATGCTATCTGGGGACAGAGCTACGACACGGCTCAGTCTTACACTAAGTCCGATAGAGCGGTTTACCTGGCGAGCGTGAACTCACTTGCATCACTTAATGAGAATTTAAAACATTGGAACAGCCAATATAAACAGGCACGCAATCTGGGACAGTCCCGCACCGCAAACCTGGCATACTCAAACTACAAGGATTACGAAAAAGCAATCGAGATAAAAAGGAAGACCGGAAGCTACTAATAATAGCTAAGCATCGTTCAATTTAGCTCACCATTCTATTTAGCCAAATATACAACACCCTTTCATAACACTTCTAGTATACGAGTCTATGGAATCTATAGAAGTAAGAATAGCTTGGTGAGTATAAAGTCGCCTATTATAATCATAAGAAGGGCTACGACGACTGTGGAGGTAGTCGCTCTACCCACACCCTGTGTGCCGCCCTCGGCCCTCATACCGATATAGCACCCCGTGATAGCAACTATGATCCCGAAGAAGAAGGTTTTGGATATACCGCTTACGAAATCTGAAATTGTCACCCATTCGAGGATAGTCGAGATGAAAAGAGCGGGCTTAACATCGAGGTCTATATTGGACATAACCATAGCGCCGAATATACCAGCGAAGTCTGCTATTATAGTCAGAAACGGGAACGAAATAACGGCTGCAATAAGCCTAGGGGCAACGAGTTTCTTAATCGGGTCTGCTCCGAGTGTGCTCATTGCGTCAATTTGCTCGGTCACTTTCATAGAGCCTATCTCGGCGGTAATACCAGAGCCCACCCTGCCGCCTACGAGTAGAGACGTTACCACGGGGCCCAATTCCCTGACGAACGACAGAGACACTACAGGGCCGACAATCCCTTTTGCCCCAAACCACGCAAACCCCCACGCGAGCTGCACTACCATGACCATACCTATAGCCATAGCGGAGGCGAGAACAATGGGAATGGATTTAAATCCGATTTCGTCTATCTGCTCTAAAATGAGTTTTAAGTTAAAAGGACGGGTAACGCTAGCGTACACGGAACGATAGAAAAAGAGCCCGATTTCGCCAAGACGCTCGACTGAAGTTACAAAGTATGATCCTAGTCTTATCAGATAGTTTTCTATCATTGTTACAATACTCTGAACTGTGATGTGAATGCCTTAAATTCCCGGTACCCGGTATCAAAACTATCAGGAGACGAGGCGTATGAAAAATCGTATAGACAGCTGCCCTTTTTAAATACCAGTGTGGCAATTTTTATAGGCACATTATCAAATTTACCCGTGTATATACTATACAGAGCTGACTGGCCGTCAATTATGGCCTCTTCTCTTGACTCAAGCTCTTTATCATTTATGCCGATCAATAGGGATTCTGAAAGAACCGGCAGGTTGTAGTTGACCTTTTTACCGTCGCAATCGGAATTAACCGTAATTGTCGCATTGAGCCCGGTATTTTGGAAAACAAGGTCGCCGCCCTTGACCTTTACCCTCTGCCAGCCCCCCGGGAGCATTCCTATACTGTAAGCGGTTTCTTCCGAGCGGTATATATTGCCGCTTAGCTCGCCTTCATTACCCTCGCCCGAGGATACATAGTGCCCGACGAACCTGGTCACGGAGCAGGAACCAAGAAATAAAGCAGATACAAGGATACAAATAATCAGTCTTTTCATTTTTTTAATGATCTTTGAGCTAAATTTACCGCGCACAAAAAGTGAGGTCAAAAATAACTTACTTAATATTAGCGGCGGGTTTTCAATAATACTTGAATCTCCCAAAAAAACCAAGCATCTAAAACCCTGAAAAGTAACTCACCCACCTGGAAATTAAATAAGCCAATGAATACGATAAAAATTTATACAACTTCGTTTTGCATTTACTGCTATTCCGCTAGGAGACTACTTAAAAAATTGGGTCTTGAGTTCGAGGAGCTGAACGTGGGGCGGGACCCGGAGCTTAGAGACATACTTATTGAAAAATACAGATGGAGAACACTTCCTATCATCACGGTAAACGGCACTTTGATCGGTGGGTACAGAGAGCTCCATGAGATGCACAGTAGCGGTGAGCTACATAAATTGTTATATAACGGAAGTGAAAAAAAGTAAGCAGATAAAGATATTTGACTCACCCCGGAGTCTAAATTAACATTACACCCCCATGACGGTAAGAACCCGGTTCGCACCCAGCCCCACGGGCTCACTACATAT
>QIHJ01000204.1 GCA_003229065.1 Candidatus Dadabacteria bacterium | reverse complement strand
GCCTGTTTATAAATCTTACTCTTTGAATACCCTATTTTGCTGGACACTTCTTCTACCGCACCCTTCAGTGTGAAACCCTCTTTTTTGAGCTCAATCAACAAGCAGTCTACATCTTCCGTACTGAATTCTTCTCCCGGAGAGCTATTTCCTTCTATAACCAGAGTAACCTCACCCTTTATATCCTTTCTGTCCTTAAGCTGTGCTGCCACCTCCGACATTCTTCCTCTTAATGTCTCTTCATGCATCTTCGTTATCTCTCTACTTATAGAGACAGCCCTGTTGCCCAGCACCCCGGACATGGCTTCGAGCGTCTTAACTATTCTCTTGGGAGATTCATAGAATATCAGTGTCTCAGGATAGTCCTCTATGCGCTCAAGCAATTGGACAAGTTGTTTTTTCGAGCGGGGAGGGAACCCGAAGAATGAGAAGCTCGACGTAGGCAGTCCCGATACGCTTAAAGCAGAAAGTACGGCAGAGGGTCCCGGGATAGGGACTATGTTTATAGCGCTTTCCGAGGCGAGCTTAACAACCCTGAACCCCGGGTCCGACACGGTCGGGGTGCCTGCGTCTGAAACCAGAGCCACGCTCTTTCCTTGAAGGAGCAAAGATACAAGCTCACTTGCTTTACCAACCTCATTATGCTCGTGATAGCTGGTAAGGGGCCTATTAATCCCGTAGCGCGTAAGGAGCTTCCTAGTGGTCCTGGTATCCTCGCACGCAATCAAGTCCACATTCCTTAGCACTTCAAGAGCGCGCAGGGTAATATCCCCGAGGTTGCCGATCGGCGTTGAAACTATATAAAGCACTGAGCTCATTAAGTTTCAGAAGTAGATTTAATAGGTGCTCTGTTACTATCGAAACAAATCTTATTTGTTACCCGATTACTCGTTTTGACTTTGATTATTTATCTCTGTCGCACTCATTGTATATTTCGCCGTTTATGCACTTATCTTTATCCTGACCGCCGTTCAGGCTGTCCTTTCCGGGTCCGCCGTCAAGGAAATCCTCGCCGCCTTTACCATATAGTGAGTCGTTTCCGTCATTACCATAGAGGACGTCGTCATTCTTTCCGCCCTTTATGTGATCGTCCCCCGGTCCACCGTGAATTATATCCTTCCCATGACCGCCGGTGATCGTATCATTACCCTCGCCACCGCATATTACGTCCTGTCCGCCAAGCCCCTTTATATTATCATCTCCGCCAAGCCCGACAATAACGTCCAAGCCGTCCGAGCCGATAAGAGTATCATTTTCCTCCGTCCCTATTATATTCGGAGCCTTCCCGTCACACATGGGTACCTTCTTAACCTCTTTTTCCACTTTCGGCGATTCTTTTTCGGCTTGCTCCGCAGATTCTTGAGCCCCGGACATTGTAACGCTGAAACCGACCAGCCCTAAGACGAACATAACTAAAACCAATGAACGTAAATTTTTCACTATTACCCTCCCAACTCGCTTTTATACTGATCAATTTAACTATTTCAGCCCCTAAAAGTCAAGCTGTCGGATTTACCTTGGGTATACGGGACCATCACCCCTCTGTAAGTAGAGCAAGTATTTACGAGCTACAATAACCCAAAGGGAACGCGGGACGATAAAGGAGGAGCTCTTTTGGCTTAGGGGAAAAAGAGATTAGCACAGAGCTTAATAAATGGCTTCAATATTACAACAGGCGCTTCCTTCATTCCGCACATGATCACAATACACAAGTTCGTGTAGAAGAAGATTATTACAAAAATCACACCCCTTATTTAAACGCGGCTTGATATAAGGGGGTACAGCATCTACTTTTCAATTTTGTAAAAAGGTAGAAATTGTGATATTGCAAGTTTGTAAATTTGAAGGAGAATGAACTATGAGCTATGTTAAGAATTTCTTGTTCGTGGCAGTTCTATTATTAGTGTCTGTTGACCTGGCACAGTCCCAAATCTTATACGGGGCAGCGACAGGTCAAGAATTCGGAAACGCCCCAAGTAGCCTTTATATGATAAATCCCACAACCGGTGATGCCAATTTGATCGGCCCCATTGGTTTTAACGGTGTTACAGGTCTTGAATATCTGCCCGACGGCCGTCTTATAGCTTCGGCAAATGCCGATGAAGGTGCTACTGTCGCTGTACTGATAGAGATAAATAAAGACACCGGCGCCGGGAGTCTAATAGGTGTTTTAGGAAATTCTTCTAACTTTGACGAGTGCGGAAGAATGCCGGATGTCGCATATGACAGTAATTCAGGTCTATTATTCGGTTATTCTGACTCTTGCAACGGGAATACTGAAGGGCTTTATGTGATAAATCAGAATAACGCCCAAGTTGCATTTGTCGGCCCCTCCGGATTTAACGATGGTGGGAACGGCTTAGCCGTGGATCCGTCAGGAACCATATTCGGCACGCCGATCGATGCCGATGGGTTAATAACCCTTAATCGTAGTACCGGCGCCGGGACTGTAATTCCGGAGAGTGTGGGAAATGTCCCAAATGCGATAAATGCTATGGACTTTAATCCTGAAAATGGAGTGTTATACGGTTCTTTTAAAGATTTTGATGATATAATCGGTAACGGCAATAGACAAAGTTACCTCGTTACTATAAACACCTCTGACGGTACAATAACTGTTATAGGTCAGACCGTTCTCGGGCTTGACGCGATTGTATTTTTTGATGATCGACCCGTACTCCTAACTGTTCCGACTCTCTCAGAATGGGGACTTATCTCTATGGCGGGCATTTTGGGAATAGTGGGATTTATGGTTATGAGAAGAAGAAAAATAGCCGCTTAAGAGACACTGAATAAAAGATATATACAAACTAAGGGAGCTTCGGCTCCCTTTTTATTTATTCTACATATTCTTAAATCGAGCTTTAATCCTTTTTGACAAAATGGGTGCAGTACAAGTTTACTACCTTTATTACCTATCCTAATTCCCCCGCCTTTCAATCACAACGGCATCAATATCCTCATTACTACTATCTAAATAAAATTTTTGTTGAATAAATATCGAAGCTCCGGCATCTTAATTCATACAAAAACCTGTATCGGAGGACAGTAAATTGATAAGAACCATATTGACGCTACTAATTTTGATCATTACATCATCAGCCGCGCTCGCAGAAGAACCCGGGGCCGTTTGCAGCGACAAGCCCGACGGCGTAACGACAGATTACTATGAAGACGGCAAGCTCATGACCGAGTGGAGGTGCAAGGACGGAAAGCTAAACGGCATAACGAGGCTCTACTACGATAACGGCGAGCTTAAAAAAGCGTCAAGCTACATAGACGACGTAAGACAGGGAATCACGTACGGCTATTTCGATTCGGGAGCTATCAAGAGTATCTGTAATTATAAGGACGGGAAGCTCGAAGGTATGCACAAGATCTACCACAAAAACGGAGATGTGAAGGAATATACGAT
>QIHJ01000314.1 GCA_003229065.1 Candidatus Dadabacteria bacterium | reverse complement strand
CAGCAGCCTGCGCGCCTTGTCGAGGTTTGCATTGTCGGGCCAGCTGTTGAGGGGCGCGAAACGTTGGTTGCCGGAGGATGCACCGCCCCGGCCGTCAGCGATGCGGTAAGTACCGGCGCTGTGCCACGCCATCCGGATGAAGAGCGGTCCATAGTGACCGTAGTCGGCTGGCCACCAGTCTTGGGACGTGGTCATCAGATCGAAGATGTCTTTCTTCACTGCATCCAGTTCGAGGGTCTTGAACTCCTCAGCGTAGTTGAACGCGTCGCCCATCGGATTGGACAAAGAAGAGTGTTGGCGGAGTATGTTCAACTTCAACTGATTTGGCCACCAGTCTCGGTTTGAAGTGCCCCCGCCAGCGCTGTGCTTTAGCACTCCATCCGTAAACGGGCACTTGCTTTCACCGTTAGTATTGTTATTTTCCATAGTATTATCATGAGCTGTGGTAAGCGTTTTTTTCTTAGCCATTATAATGTCTCCCAGACATATGATTTATTTGCACATCTTATTTTATCTGCACCTAGATATATTATTATCAAAGTTATATATAGTTGTCCAATATTGAATTACTATATAGACTATAGGAAATGCCTATGGGTAATCCGCTACTCCTAAGATGAATTGTTTTATATTTTGCTTGATATGGAGATTATATGGAGTTACATCAACTAAGATACTTTGTGGCTGTCGCGGAGAGCGGCGGGTTCAGTAAGGCTGCCAAAAGGTGTTTTGTCGCGCAGCCCTCCCTAAGCCAGCAGATTATAAAGCTTGAAAGTGAACTTGGTAGTAAGCTTTTTGACCGCCTCGGTAGAAGCGTGGTGCTTACGGAGACGGGCAAGGCGCTTTTACCCAAAGCAAGGCTTATTCTTTCTGAAACCGATAATATAAAGTCGGGTATTGCGGATCAAGTGGATTCGGGGGCGGGTACTCTTACTACAGGCATAATACCCACCATAGCCCCGTATCTCCTGCCGGGGTCTTTAAAGAGGTTCTCGGAATCCTTTCCCCAGGCAAAGCTCGTGCTTAATGAAAACCTGACGGAGACGCTTATTGAAGGGATTGTCGATCTTGAGATCGATGTCGCAATCATGAGTCTTCCTATTGAAAACAAGCTTATTGCGAGTGAAGCTCTATTTGAGGACCTTCTGATGCTAGCGCTTTCACCGGATCATCCACTTTCAGAGGCCGGCAAAATTAGAGTCGAGGACTTAAAAGAAATCCCTTTTATCGCCCTTGACGAGCAGCAGTGTCTAGGGGAGCAGGTGAAGAACTTCTGTTATGAAAAACAGATAAATCCCGACATTATTTGCAGGACCTGGAACCTCTCTACGATACAACAGCTCGTATCTTTCGGAAACGGAGTATCACTGGTGCCCGAGATGCTCGTAAAAAGCGACACTACGGGTCTGTGCGCGTACAGGAACATAGAAGACCAGGCTCCAGCGCGCACGGTTGTGGCGGTATGGCACAAACACAGAAAGCCCTCAAAACTGGCAAGGGGATTTATACAGGTTATTAAAGAGGAGTATGATTACTTGCTAAGGCCGCGGGAGATTCAATGAGCTTTTAGGTTCAGCGCTCAACCGGGTCTATAAATCTTAAAAAGATGAAAAAAATATATCTAGACTATAACGCGACAACGCCTCTTGATTCCAGAGTCTATCAAGCAATGCTCCCACACCTACAGGATAATTTTGGGAACCCCTCGAGTATTCACTCGTACGGACGGAGCGCCAAAGCGGCGCTAGATAGAGCAAGGGAGCAGGTAGCAGAGCTAATCTCGGCAAGCCCCAGGGAGATAGTGTTTACCTCTGGGGGGAGCGAGAGCAATAACTACGCTATAAAGGGTGCCGCTCTGAGTCTGAGGGACAAGGGGAAAGCTCATCTTATTACAACGGGCGCCGAGCACGAATCGGCTTTATACACATTCAGGCAGCTTGAGTCTGAGGGTTTTCAGGTTACGTATCTCGGAGTGGATGGTCGTGGAATGATGGATTTAGACGAGCTCCGGGATTCCATAACGGATGAGACGGCGCTTGTGTCATGTATCTACGCGAACAACGAGACCGGGGCTGTGATGTCTGTAGGGGAAATAGCCGAAATCGTAAAGGAGAAAGGGGCGCTCTTCCATACCGACGCTGTACAGGCCGGAGGAAAGCTGGACATAGATCTTAACGAAATACAGGCAGACTTGCTGTCACTCTCCGCACACAAGATTTACGGACCCAAGGGCACGGGAGCTCTCTTCGTAAGGGCCGACGCGGCAAATCCCGTGACCCTTCGTACTTTAATTCACGGAGGAGGGCAGGAGAGGGGCAAACGCTCGGGGACTGAGAATATCACGGGGGTTGTCGGGTTTGGTGAGGCGAGTGAGATAGCGGCAAATGAAATGAGCGGTGACAGAGAGAGGATAAGAGCGTTAAGAAACTTACTTTTTGAGAGAATATTAATTGACGTACCGGATGTAAAATACAATGGAGATATAGATAGTTCGCTCTGGAATACTCTCAACATGAGCTTCGGCGGCGTACGGGGCGATTCGCTCGCCATGAACCTCGATCTTGAAGGAATTGCAGTGTCTACGGGGGCTGCATGCTCGGAAGGGAAAATTGATCCCTCGCATGTACTTCAGGCTATGGGTGTTTCAAAAGAGGAGGCGGCCTCTTCAATCAGGTTCAGCCTAGGCAGGTTTACCGAGAAAGAGGATGTAGATATAGTTATGGAGAAGCTTCCGGGAATTGTGAGTCGGATCAGGTCGGTCTGACGCCGGTCGGTAAAAAATTCCTTATGATAGATTGGTCCGTCTAAGGGAATACAGGGGGGCCGTTAAGACCTTCGCTCTCGTCCCAGCCCATCATTATGTTCATGTTTTGAACTGCCTGCCCTGAAGCGCCTTTTACCAGATTGTCGATTACGGATACGATCACAGCGGTATTGTCCCCGGCGTTTACACGGAGCCCTATGTTGCAGAAGTTAGAACCCCTTACATGGGCTGTTGACGGATATACGCCCTCAGGCGATATCCTGACGAATTTTTCCCCGGCATAATGTTCCTTATAGAGATTCAGCAGCTGCGATGTAGTGCTTTCTTTGGTCAGCCTGACGTATATAGTCGAGAGGATGCCCCTGTCCATCGGGATCAGGTGAGGAGAGAACATGACTCTTACTTCCCGGCCCGAGTAATCGGACAGTACTTCCTCGATTTCGGGCATATGACGGTGCTCACCGATTTTATAAGCCTTAATCCCCTCGTTTACCTCGCAGAAATGATAATCCAGAGATGGGGAGCGGCCTGCGCCCGTTACACCCGATTTAGAGTCTATTATAATGGAATTGTTTTCAATAATATTTTCTTTCAATAATGGAGCGAGCCCCAGAATCGACGACTCGGGGTAGCAGCCCGGGTTGGCAACGAGTTTAGCGTTT
>QIHJ01000007.1 GCA_003229065.1 Candidatus Dadabacteria bacterium | reverse complement strand
CGTGACGCCTAAGAGCATAAGCCCCAGACCGTGATTCCCTTCGGGTAATTCTCCCTTATATTCGGGAACACTCTGATCAATTGTTTTATATATGTCTTTTATTTTTTTTCGTACCTCTTTCTCCAAACCGTTTTCCCGGATGTATAGCTCACACTGCTGATCAATAGCTGCGTTTAAGAAAAACGCCAGCACTATAGCTGCGGGGCCGTTAATCGTCATTGAAACAGATGTGGAAGGGTCGCACAGATCAAAACCGCTATACAGCTTTTTGGCATCGTCTAGGCACGCGATCGACACTCCCGAATTACCGATCTTGCCGTAGATGTCAGGGCGGAAGTCAGGGTTCTCCCCGTACAGGGTTACGGAATCAAACGCTGTCGAGAGCCTCTTAGCGGGAGTATTTAAAGAAACATAATGAAACCTTTTGTTGGTTCTCTCGGGACCTCCTTCTCCCGCAAACATTCGGGTGGGATCTTCGTTTTGTCTTTTAAAAGGGAAGACGCCCGCAGTAAATGGGAACTCTCCCGGCACGTTTTCCTGAAGACTCCATCTCAGGATATCTCCGTACCCTTCATAGCTAGGTAGTGAAATTCTGGGGATGCGGTTCATAGAAAGAGACGTGATGTAGGTCTGTGTTTTAATTTCCCTGTCCCTTACTTTATAAACGTATATGTCGTCATGATAGCGTTCTAATTTATCATTCCAGTCCTCGATTATTTTCCAGTTGTCCGGGTCAAGTTCCCTGGATTTTTTTTGATAGAGATCTCCTAATATCTTCCTTGCGTCATTTGAAGTTTCATCCTCTGTAAGAGAGTCAATAGCTTTGTGTATTCCATAAAGTTTCTGTGCGGTATCCGCCTCTCTACTCACCCAACTGTTGTAGTCGTGAATTGTCTCAGTGATCTTGGAGAGATAACGCGTTCTTTTAGGCGGGATAATGTACTTTTCTCCTGTCGATTTTGGAGGGCCTTCGTAATTGGAAGTAAAAGGAGAATCTGTTTTGTTCGAGACGGTTTTTATAACAGCACGGTATAGATCATCTACACCGGGGTCGTTGAACATCGAAGCCGTTGTTCCGTATATCGGGAGCTCCTCATCTTCTCTTTCCCAGAGCAGGTTGTTGCGCCTGTATTGTTTACGAACATCGCGGAGTGCGTCTGTGGCGCCCTCTTTATCAAATTTGTTAATCGCCACTAAGTCCGCGTAATCGAGCATATCTATTTTTTCAAGCTGCGTTTGAGCGCCGTAATCAGAGGTCATTACATATAGTGACGTATCGCAGAGTCCTACAATCTCGGTATCCGACTGACCGATGCACGAGGTTTCGAGCACTATCAGATCAAAACCTGCATATTTCAAAATACTAATAATTTCAGGAACGTGTTTTGATAGAGCGAGGTTTGACTGACGTGTAGCCAGAGAGCGCATATATACACGGTCGCTGTTAATGGAGTTCATCCTGATCCTGTCGCCAAGAAGCGCTCCGCCGGTTTTTCTCTTGGAAGGATCTACAGAGATAATCGAGATTCTTTTATCCTTGAAATCCGCCAGGAATCTCCGCACCAGCTCATCCACGATTGTGGATTTTCCCGCTCCCCCCGTTCCCGTAACCCCTAAGACCGGAACGTGGGGCAAACTTTTTAGCTCACTGCTAATTTTTTCAATAACGGGACGTGCGGATTTATTCCCGTTCTCAAGAGCCGATATCAAGCGGCTTAAGTCATTAATTGATTTCTGACTTATCTTTTCCAGGATGTTCTTAGAGTCGATATTTCCGGTCGGATAGTCTATTTTGCTCAGTAAATCATTGATCATCCCCTGAAGTCCCATCGCCCGCCCGTCATCCGGGGTATAAATTCTGGCTATGCCGTAGCTCTGGAGTTTCTCTATTTCTAAGGGGAGTATTGTGCCCCCGCCTCCGCCAAAAATTTTTATATGTCCGCAGTCTCTTTCCCGAAGAAGATCATACATATATTTAAAGAACTCGATATGACCACCCTGATATGAGGTTACGGCAATTGCCTGTACGTCCTCTTGAATTGCGGTGTTTACGATATCCTCTGCTGAGCGGTTATGGCCGAGGTGAATTACCTCAGCGCCTGAGGACTGCAGGATTCTTCTCATTATATTTATAGTGGCGTCATGGCCGTCGAAAAGAGAAGTGGCAGAGACGATACGTATTTTATTTTTAGGTACGTAGTGAGTGATTTCTTTTCTTATTTGTTGTTGCGCCATAACCAGACCGTATACGATTGATAAACTGAACGACCGTTCAGCCTTATTATAGATTAATCATGGCTCTGTTGTCAAGTGCATTATTGTAAAAATATATGTAATTAACTTTGAGTTAAGGAGGGATATAAATAATGCTTATATAAATGAGGTGATAATGAATTTTAGAAAAATATTGAACGATTGTTCAGGGAAAGTTTGAATACAACAATTTATATATGGGATCTAGTGTTTTGTTATTTGATCTAATATGGACTTACTCTGCGTTTCTATATATCGGTCAAGTGTGTAGTTTTTTTGGAGCGCCCAACGCCTAAATGCCCACATCTGTCCCAGCACCATAATATTATGCGCCGTTAAAAGTATATTCTTCTCGTCTATTTTGAAACTTCCCTGCTCTACCCCGTGCTTTAAAATATCCTCGAATATCCGGGTCATATCCTCTTCCGATTTAAATATGTACTTTCTATTTTCATGCGATAAGGATTTTGTTTCCTGATATAAGAATATTATGTAGTCTTGCAGCTCATCGATTATGCGATAGTATATTTCTATAGCGTTTTTAAGACTTTGAGCACTGTCCTTGGTAATTTCTACAGACGGCTTTACCCTCATTCTTACCGTGGAATTAATATAGTCACATACCAGGATTAATATGTCCTCTTTGGTCCTGATATACTCATAGAGCGTTCCTACACTCATCCCGAATTTTTGAGCTATCTCCCTGATAGTAGTCCTATGGAAACCTTTGCGTACAAAAAGGTCTACAGCCGCATTTACTATTTCCTTTCTTCTGATTTCTATAAGTTCTTTGTCTTTAACTGAGGACTCAATTTCTTTTTTGGATATACTCATCTGGCTCTCCCTATAGCTTTTCTACACCATTATCCGTATATGAATATGCAGTAACCGCAAAACATATGCTGAACATACGTTCACTAAAACCTTAGATTATTACTCTAACATTTGTCAAGTGTTATTAGTTGGTAATAGGGTTGGATGAGCTAAGATAAAAATGAGTTATGGAGTTACATTGACCCCTTCCAGAATGCCACGTGGTCTTTAATCTCTTTTGCGGCTTCTTTGGGTTCCGGGTAATGCCAGACCGCGTCGTTATTAGTCTTCCCGTCAACTTCTATATGATAGTAGCTGGCTAGTCCCTTCCAGTGGCAGGTTGTCTGTTTTGCGCTCTCTT
>QIHJ01000381.1 GCA_003229065.1 Candidatus Dadabacteria bacterium | reverse complement strand
CCCTGGAGAGAAAACGTCCACTCCCATCTCTGCCGCAGAAGATAGGCATAGTCACTTCCCCAACAGGGGCTGCTGTTAAGGATATCCTGAAGGTTCTGGACAGGAGGTTCCCTAACCTCGAAATCATTATTTCCCCCGCCAGGGTTCAGGGCGATGAGGCTCCCGCCGATATAGTAAGCGCGCTTAAAAAAATCTACAGGGTTAAAGAGATAGACCTTGTCATACTTACAAGGGGCGGCGGCTCGACAGAGGATTTATTTTCTTTTAACGATGAAGCTGTAGTGAGAGAAATAGTAAAAGCGCCGGTTCCGGTTATATCCGCGGTAGGGCACGAGATAGACTTCACGCTCTCGGACCTTGCGGCCGACCTGCGCGCGGCAACTCCGTCTATGGCTGCCGAGCTTGCGGTAAGAGAGAAGACAGAGCTCACACAGGAGCTTCTTCACTTAAAAGGCAGACTTGGCCTTACGCTTAAAAATACTATAGAAGCAGTGTCAAGAGAAGTCGACCAGATGCAGTCTGAACTGGTGCATCTGTTTAAAAGCAAGCTTGGCAACGCATCACTTGAGTTCAGCGCTCTTGCCGGAAAGCTCGACGCTCTGAGCCCGCTCAAGGTCATGGAGCGTGGCTATAGCATTACATACAAACTCCCCTCCATGAAGACAATAACGGATTCGGGCAAGCTAAAAAGCGGAGACCGGATTCTCGTAAATTTTGCTAAAGGTAAAGCTAAGTGCTCTGTCGATGAGACCCAAGAATAAATATAAATGAGGAATAGAAACTTAATTACACCTTAGTTATTCTGTGATTATATCAGTTAATTCCGCAACTACACTGAACGTAGCGCCCAAGCTCCTGTAGATGCTCTCGATCTGAGAGGCAGGGAGTGCATCGGTAAAAATATAGCTCACCCTGCTACCCAAGTCTCTTTTGAGTTTATTTTCAGGCGAAAGGCCGTCTAAGCTCGCTACGGACTTTTTATACAACCCCTCAAGCCCCTCGCTTGTCTCAAATAGCATAGTCGGCATGACCTCCGTTATATCCTGATAGAAGTCCTCCCTGCTCTCAGCCGTAGCAGCCCGGGTCCCTTTGTATAGAGTGAGATAGTTAATAATTTTGGAATAGGGGCTTGCAGATGAAATATACGAAAATGACTGGTCCTCGTCCCCTATCCCGTTAGTCTTTGATGATATGAGCTCAAGCGCGCTTATTATATCTCCTTGAGTGATTTCATTGGATTTACTGCCGCTCTTCTCCGAATTGAGAAATATGGCAGCCAGCGTATTGGCATCAATTTCATCCGACACCTTTTTAAGCTCATCATGAAGCTTTTTTCTTTTCATAAGACCGAATTTGAGAATGCTTCTGAAATTGAGAACCTTTTCATTTTTGGTTCTTATGTCACGAAAGAATGCGGCTCTTATGACCCCGGGAAGCTCTTCTAACATGGCTGCGGTAGCATCTAGCAGCCCCGGGTCCTCAATAAATATAAATTTTACTTGCAGCTCACGGGCAACTTGTTTAATATGAGCCGCACCTGTGAGGGGTGAAAGCGGTACCACGGTTCCCCCCAGATGATACACCGCTATCTCAGTCGAAATTGCCTCGAGCGTGTTAGCCGATACCAATAGCGCCCTGTCTCCCTTACCAAAACCCAGGTCCATAAGAAAAGACGCGATATTCTTAACTTCCCTGTCGAAATCAAGCCACGTTATCTGTTTCCAGCTCCAGCCGTCCCGGCGCTGAAACAGGAGCCTTGTCCCGTGATCCTTAACGCGTTTTACCATAAGCTCGGGAATTGTATTTTCACTCACTTTAGTTTCCTGTTAGATTTATTTATTCATCCGAGTCACGGACAGGGTGTAAAATATACTATAAAATCCGAAATAGGGAACTATGAAGAAAGGAATAAAAATAAAGCCCCCCGAGGGCGAGCTTTACCGGGTCGCAAGGGAAGTTGTTTCAACTCTTAAGAATAAAGGTCACAGCGCATTTTGTGTCGGTGGCTGCGCAAGGGATATGGTTATGGAAAAAGCACCCCGTGAATACGATATTACTACGAGCGCCACACCAGAGCAGGTTACTGAAATCTTTTCCCATACCGTGCCTATCGGGGCAAGCTTCGGAGTCATACTTGTTCTGATAGACGAGCACAAGTTCGAGGTCGCCACCTTTAGAAAAGACGAGAGCTACTCTGACGGAAGACACCCGGACAAAGTTACTTACAGTAATGACGTAGAAGAAGACGTGCTCCGCAGAGACTTCACCATAAACGGCATGCTCTATGAACCTCTGGAAGAGGAGCTCATAGACTACACCGGAGGAATGGACGACATAAGGGCCGGGGTAGTCCGGGCTATAGGGGAGCCATATCTCAGGTTTAGCGAAGATAAGCTCAGAATGATGCGCGCCGTGAGGTTCTGCTCCAGGTACGGATTTGAGATCGAGGAACATACATATGAAGCAATACTCGAGCTTGCTCCTAAAATTACCCAGGTATCACAGGAGAGAATACGGGATGAGCTTGTAAAGATAATCTCTCAGCAAAATCCGGGAGCGGGACTCAAGCTCCTGAGCGAGTCGGGTCTTCTAAAACACATTCTTCCCGAGATTGAAGAAATGCACGGAGTCGAGCAGCCTCCCGAGTTTCATCCCGAAGGCGATGTCTTTATTCATACCTGCCTCGTGCTAGACAAGTTATACGAGAACACAGGGGGTACCGTATCGCCAGAGCTTGCACTCGGAGCTCTTCTTCACGACGTAGGCAAACCCCCCACATTCTCGGTGTCTGACAGAATCAGATTTAACGCTCACGACCGGGTAGGCGCCGATATGTCGAGATCTATCAGCAAGAGATTGAAACTCTCTAATAAACAAGCCGACACCATATATGAGTTGATAAGGGAGCACTTAAAATTCAAAGACGTCTTTAAGATGAGAAAGAGCACACTAAAGCGTTTTATCGGAATGGCGGAATTCGACCTCCACCTCGAGCTTCACCTTGCGGACTGCCAGGCGAGTCACGGCTCAAAAGAGGCTTATGACTTTATTATGCATAAGCTCCAAGAGCTTGGAGAAGAGGAAATTAAGCCCGAACCCCTTATCGGAGGTCAGCAGTTAATAGATATGGGTTATAAACCGGGGCCGTTATTTAGTGAGATACTAAACGCTGTAGAGGAAGCTCAGCTCGAAGGGGAAATTAAGAACACACAAGAGGCGCTTGAATTAGTAGCCAGTAAATACCCGCACCCTGAACTAACTTAAGACCGGATAACGCTCGCCGGGGAATCGGCAGATTGATTTATTAAAAAATCCCTTCCGGATAGTCTGAAGAAACGTACCATAATTTGCCTATCTTAATCCAGGTATCCTCTATCATAATACTCTCTTCAGTAACAGAGGGGTACTTAAAGTATGTATAATAATCC
>QIHJ01000308.1 GCA_003229065.1 Candidatus Dadabacteria bacterium | reverse complement strand
AAGAACTCTCTCTCTTGTAAGAGAGTCCAGGCTTTCAAACAATAGATCAACTACGTAAGAAAACGATTTAACGCGCATTAGCTCAGATATCCGAATACCGCGCTTTTCGGATATGAATTTAACTTCCGCCTGGGATGAGTCGGAAATCTCCGATAGATTTACCGCAATTTGATATGCATCAATAATACCGCCCAGCTCATCGACTAACCCGAGCTCCTTCGCCTGATTGCCCGTCCACACCCTACCCCTGGCGGCACTCTCGGCTGAAGACATGTCCATTCCCCTTTCACGAGATACTGTTTCGACGAATTTCCCGTAATAAGATTCCATAATCTCTCGGAGTTTCTCGTCCTCATCTTTTGAGAACCCTCTGTGGAGAGAAAATATTAGTGCTCGCTTAGCTTTTGAGATAGCCTCTTTTCTGATTCCGACTTTCTCGTAAAACCCGCTTAGATCGAACTTGCCTGAAACAATACCAATCGAGCCCGTAAGCGACATGGGATCGGCGACAACCCTGTCCGCACCGAGCGCTAACAGATAACCTCCTGAGGCGGCTACGTCGGACATTGAAAGAACTACGGGTTTTTTCTGGGATATCATCTTGAGCCTGCTCCTCAGGACATCAGACGCAACCCCCGAGCCCCCGGGCGTAAGCACTCTCAATACAAGCGCTTTGATACTCTTGTCTCTCTCTACACGCTTGAGCATATCTATGAGAGAGCCTGAGCCTATAGTTCTAACCGTACCGCTTGTCCTGCTGCGCCCAGAGGTGATTATTCCGTTTACCGATACGATCGCTACAACATTTTTTTTACGGAAGACCCAGCGGGAAAGAGACTTTAGATAGTCCTTTAAATTCATAAAACTGATCAGGTTAGACACTTTTAGGGCTTTTATCTTAATACCGCTGCTCAGCTCTATTAAACCCGGGATCTCTGCATCATAAGCGACTCCGTTCACAAGACCGCACTCAAGCGCTCCCTCAGCGGTATATGGCCCTTGGTCAATCAATCTTCTAACCTCTTGTACACCTAAACGCCTGCTTTGTGAAATATTATGCTCCAGCTGCTCTTCTAGATCTGCCAAAAGAGAATCCATCATCTCTCTGTGCGGCCCTGACATCGAGTCTCTAGTAAATGTCTCTGCCGCACTCTTATACACTCCAAGGCCCTTCATATGCGCTTTGACTCCTAGCTTTGAAAGTGCTTCGGCGTAAAACGTTAGCTCAGCTTTTAGGCCTATCAGGTTTAGCATTCCCCAAGGGGGCATATATATATAATCAGCCGAACAGGCAATAAGATACTCGAGGTTCCCACCGCTCTCCAGATAGACGATTACACGCTTACCCTCTTCCCTGAGGGCTAGTAGACGCCTCCTTATCCCGTTTGCTCGACCAAGCCCTATCCCGAGATTAGATAGCTTAACGATTACGCCCAATATACCCGGGTGTTTTTGCACATAAGTAAGGACTCTCTCAACCTCCCAGAGTGTTAACTTCCTTTTTCCACCGCTAAAGGGAAAAAATGATTTCTCAATCTCTTCCGGAATCTCTCCCGTAAGCTCAATCTCTAAAAAATTATAGTTAAGTAATAAGCCGGTGAAGTGATCTGAATTACTCATAGTCTCGATTCCTCTGAGAGCAAACCCATTGTCTACACTAAAAGAGCCCCCATGAGCTACTTGCCCTGTATATACTCTATGATAGTGCTTACGCCGAACCCCGTGCCGCCGACTTTACGCAAACTGCTCCTTTTTTCAGAGTAAGCCGGACCCGCAATATCTATATGGACCCAGGGGACGTTTGAAACGAACTGCTCTAAAAACATTGCGGCAGTTATGGCTCCGCCTAGTCTGCTGCCGGCGTTTTTAATATCCGCAACGCTGCTCTTTAACTCATCACGGAGCTCATCGTCCATCGGAAGCTGCCACATCTTCTCACCCGCTTTTTCTGAAGCCCTTAGTATCCTCTGAGCAAGCTTCTGATCATTCCCCATTACCCCGGCAGTGAAACTACCCAGTCCCACCATGCAGGCCCCGGTCAGTGTGGCCAGGTCCACTATCTCGTCCACCCCGAGCTCCACGGCATAGGAGAGCGCATCCGAAAGCACAACCCTCCCCTCCGCGTCCGTATTGATTACCTCTATAGTCTTACCGTTATATGCCCTGATTACGTCGTCGGGTTTATACGCTTTAGCCCCCGTCATATTCTCGCTTGCAGGGATGAGGCCGTGTACCCTGACCGAGGGTAAAAGCTCGGGCAGCGCCTTCATCACCCCTAACACTACGGCTGCGCCCGCCATGTCCATTTTCATGCCCCGCATGCTGTCAGCAGGTTTAAGACAAAGCCCTCCTGAGTCAAAGGTTATACCCTTACCAACTATCGCAATTGTCTTTTTAGGCTTTCTCCCGTCTTTATATTTCTTGGGCTCGTATGTGAGGTGAATAAATCTCGGGGGCACATCACTGCCGCGCGATACCGCTTCGATCCCCCCCATTCCTCTTTTCTCGATCTGAGCCCTGTCAAATATCTCGCACCCAAGACCCGTATCTGCCGAAATCTCCAGAGCTACCTCGGCAAGTTTCGCCGGGGTCACATACAAAGGAGGCTCATTCACCAGGTCGCGTGCTATTTTTATTGAGTCTGAAATAACCTTTGCGAACCGGACTTCCTCTTTTAATGAACCCTCTTTCAGTCGCTTTGAAACAAGCTGGATTTTTTTAAATTCCTTTTTCGGTTTAGCTTCAGTCTTATATTTATCAAAATCATAGCTCCCCTCCAAAAGACCCTCAATAAGAGCAGCGATGCCGCCTTCTATCCGGGAAAACTCTGAGCTGAATGCAATCTCTTCAGTATGCCCCCGCAACTCACCTGCTGCAAGAATTGCGGCTTTCTTAACCGCGCTTCGCGTGTAATCGGACTTCGGACCGAGACCGACGAGCATAACCCTTGAAGCTCCAATTTTGCCGTATGTAGCATTCACAGTTACCGAGTCACCCTCCGAACCATCAAAGCCCCGGTCCTTAGATATACTCCTGAGCACACCGTCTAACTCAGAGTTTACATCTCTAAGGACTCCCGAATATTTTTCGTTTTTAAATACTCCAATTACTAACGTATTTGTCTTCAGTTTTAATATATTTTTATCAACATTGATTATCTCCAACATACTTTCCTCCTTATATTTTATAGGGTACATTAGTTGCCATATTCAGAATAACATAAACAAAATTATTTAAGTTTGCGAAAAGACACTAGAGAATAGAACGGAAGTCAGGTATATATATGTATCATTGACAACATTAAATAAGCTTCATGTAATTTATTTATGGCATAATGATTATCTGATCTCAATTTAATTAACTCAATTGTGTCTAGCTCTAATCTAAGGTGTAATATGTACTTTACATAGAAGCTAAAAAATCCACAAGGAGGAAG
>QIHJ01000326.1 GCA_003229065.1 Candidatus Dadabacteria bacterium | reverse complement strand
GGGAATCCGCTTGTGTACGGCTCGTTAGTGCTGGGCGCGGCCTCGCTTGTTGCGTTCATCATTGTCGAGGGCATAGTGGATGCGCCGATGATGCCTCTTAAGATATACAAATCAATGACATTCAGCGGTGCGAACCTTGTTACGCTCTTAATGTATTCGGCCCTTGGGGGCAGTTTCTTTTTTATGCCATTTGCGCTGATACAGGTGTTCGGGTATACGGCCGCAGAAGCGGGCGCCGCTTTTCTTCCTATAATTGCCGCTCTGTTTTTTCTCTCGCGCTGGACTGGAATGCTAACTGACCGTTACGGGGCTAAGATCCTATTGATAATAGGACCACTTATAACGGCCGCCGGTTATATACTGACGGCAGTTTACGGTAAAGAGGGTAATTACTTCTTCACGTTTTTCCCCGGAATATTGGTAGTCGGAATTGGGCTAGGCGTGAGCGTCGCCCCGCTTACGACAGCCGTGATGAACGCTGTGGGAGTGAGCCTGTCAGGGACGGCGTCGGGAGTTAATAACGCTTTCTCGAGAGTTGCAAGCCTCCTGGCCATAGCTGTGCTCGGTATCGTAGTACTGCATGCGTTTAATTCCCACCTGGACGCTTCGATGGACATTCATTCAGTGCCCGAAGAGGTGCGTGCGGCGATTGACAGCGAGCGTATTAATCTGGCTGCCGCTCAGGTGCCCGCCATAGTAGGCAAGGAAATGAAGCTTGCACTCGAATCTATGGTCCGGGAATCCTACATTAAAGGCTTTCACCTGGTGCTCTATATCGCGGCCGCTTTATCGCTCCTGAGCGCTCTTGTGGCGTGGCTAACGATAGGGGGCAAGGAGCCCGAGGAGCCGATTGAGGTGGAAAAGCGCGAGTCATGACGAATACCCGCTTGGCGCCGTGGTATAATATATATAAACCGGAGGAATCCGGAGTCAATTACAAGGGAATAAAATGACGGATATAGATAGAGACAAGATTGCTCAGGAAGTATTAGAGCGCAGCAAGAGGTGGATTGCGAGCTTTAACGGGGGAGACGTGGACGCGTGCGTGGCTGCCTATAAGAGTGACGCGGTGATGAACGCGAAACCGTTTGGCACGTATACCGGAAAAGGGGAGATTGAGGGCTTCTGGAGGCCTTTTATGGCTTCGGGTCCCGGGGAGCTTGAGTACAGTAACGTTGAGGTAGAGGTAATTGACCCGGATACGGTCCACCTTTCAGCCGACTGGAAAATGAACGTGGGTAGAGGGGTAATTACAAAAGAAAGATGGGTCAGGCAGCCGGGTGGTGACTGGTTTTTAGAGCAGGACGACTTTGAGCTGCAGGAGCAGTTTTAGGCTCATACTTAATAGTATCGCTTCTTAATACTTTTTTCTCTGCATTTTTCTCATGTATTATCTACTTGAATTGACTCCCATATTTTGAGATTGGAAGGATGATCATATGGCTGATTCTGCTAATACAAAGAAATGGGTTTTATACACAACAGCACTCTTATTAGTAATTATCTCCATTTTTATCGCGGTTCTAATTATTAACACCTCAAAGCTTAAGCATCAAACGGCAGATGCCCCGCCTGCCGGGCATATAGAGATAGATAAAGCCCCTGCAGCAAAGCGGCTTGCGGGCGCTATTCGGTTCAAGACCATATCCCACCAGAACCCGCAGATATTTGACCCTGCTGAGTTCCTGGCGCTTCACGAATACCTTGAGGAGAACTTCCCGGAAGCGCACAAAACTCTTTCAAAAGAGACCGTGAGCGATTACAGCCTCGTGTATAAGTGGGAGGGCAGTGATAAGTCTAAAAAGCCTATAATGCTGATGGCTCACCAGGACGTTGTGCCTGTTATCGAGGGTACGGAGGGTGAGTGGACGTATCCTCCGTTTCAGGGGGTTGTGGCTGAGGGCTACATATGGGGAAGGGGGGCTCTGGATAATAAATCCGGAGTGATGGGGATAATGGAGGCGGTCGAGATGCTCGTGGGGGAGGGTTTTGAGCCGGAGCAGACCGTATATATAACATTCGGCCACGATGAGGAGGTGAGCGGCAAGAACGGTGCAATAAAGATTGCCGAGCTTCTAGGATCACGCGGAGTTGAGTTTGAATACATACTGGACGAGGGTGGGTTCATCACGCTTGAGATGATATCCGGAGTGAACAGCCCCGCGGCGCTGGTGGGAATAGCGGAGAAGGGGTATCTGACGCTTGAGCTTAGGGTAGAGGCAGAGGGCGGGCATTCCTCTATACCTCCTCCGAGTACTGCTGTAGGTATATTGAGCAGGGCTGTGGCAAAGCTCGAGGAAAACCCCTTTCCGGCGAGGCTCGACGGTGCGGCCCATGAGATGTTTCAGAATGTGGCGCCGTCTATGCCCTATTTAAACCGCCTGGCGTTCGCCAACCTCTGGCTCACAAAACCGTTTGTAATTAGTAAGATTACCGAAAACCCTTATTCAAACGCCATGGTGCGCACTACGACGGCGGCCACGATGCTTAAGGGGAGTGATAAAGAAAACGTGCTGCCGATCATCGCCACGGCGGCTGTAAATTTCCGTATTCTCCCCGGGGATACGGCAAAGGGAGTTATAAGAGAGGTGGAGAGGATTATCGACGATCTCCGTGTAAAAGTCAGTACCCTCGGGAAAGTGAGTGAGCCTTCTTCGGTGTCCGATACGGATACGCCATTTTACAGGGCCCTTAAGAAATCTATCCTTCAAGCCTCCCCTGAAAACCCGCCTATCGTGGCGCCGTATCTCCTTATGGCCGCCACGGATTCGAGGCATTATAAAGAGCTTGCTGGCAACACTTACCGCTTTATAGGATTTACACTTCCGCCCGTGGACATGAAGGGGTTTCACGGGACCGACGAGAGGGTAGCGACTGATGAGTACCTGCGCGCGGTGAAGACCTATTACCTGTTGCTTAAGAATTTGAACGAAGGCTCTTAGAGCTCACGCCCCTGCTACGGTTACTTTTAAATCTCCCTTATTAAAAAAGCAAAGACTAAGGACGGTAAAGTAATAAACGCATTGGCACGACTTTAGTTTTAGAGTACTATGGAAAGTACTACTCAGGAGGTGACGACTATGAAAATTTCGGTCTTATCTATACTTTTTTCAATACTGCTTGTCTCCGGTATTACTGCAGGGTGCAGTAATTCCAAGTCCGAAGCGCCCAAGCCCGGGGTATGCGGAGGGATTACTAATATGGAGTGCTCTGAAGGACAGTTCTGTGAATTCGATGAAGGTCTATGCGGTCAAATTGAACTAGAGGGGATGTGTGTAGTTAAGCCAGAGATGTGCACAAGGGACTACAGGCCCGTCTGCGGTTGTGACGGCAAAACCTACGGGAACGACTGCGACCGGCAGAGCGCAGGCATGCAGAAAGACCACGACGGCGAGTGCGAGAAGAAGTGATGGGGACAGAGGCGAGCGTACCACAGCGATGCCCGC